>JAUVUL010000279.1 GCA_030600975.1 Candidatus Aegiribacteria sp. | reverse complement strand
GCATTGCAGATGTTGATGATATAGAAAAAAATGTCATACTTTCTCCCGGGGAAAAAACGGTTGTTTCATGGATAGTCCATATCAACCCTTCTCTTGATCCAAACATGATATACACATGCCCTTTGACATTAAATTCGCGCCTGCTTACAAGGAAATCCATAAATCTTGTTGTTGACACAGCAGCAGCAAATAAAAAGACAAACACGGTCTTGTCTTTGGATGTTTCGTCACCGGTTCTTGTGCTTGGCGAGCGCCAGAGCATATATGCCGAACTGAGGGGAACAACGGGCGAGGATGTTATATATGCGGGGGTTGTGCTTAATGATGATGTGATCGAACAGACAACAATAGGCGATGGGACAATGGAATTCACATTCACGCCAAAAAGTGCCGGAGAAAAAGAGGTGATTGCATACACATCAACAGGAATTGTAAAAACAGTTGAATTTGCAGTCATTCAAACAGGCGATGTGGTTATCGAGTCGGTTGATATGCCGGATGATATAAAAATTGGTGACAGGAGCGAAGCTGTTGTAACATTAAAGAACAACCGCGCAAATGCACAGGGCACTGTTACCGCTGATTCCCATGATACTCCTTCTGGTCCCATTTACAGGTGATGAACCTCACTACGCTTCAATAACAGAGGATCTGATCTCTGCCGAAAGGGGCAGATTCAGCGAGTTTTCCAGCCAGATCGGTGATCCGGTCGGGAATTATACCCATCATCAGAGCTTCTATCCGGCGCTGATGATACCGGGATACTACTTCTCTGTACCGGGTCTTCGAGGCATGAATATTCTGTATGCCATAGTGGCACTGATGCTAATGTCGATGGTATTCAGAGATTCAGGTTTTAAGAACTGGAAGAAACTTGCCGTGATCGGGTTTCTCCTTGTGCCGGGTTGCAGCGTACTGGGGCTTATCTATCCAGGATGGCTGGCCCTGGCTGTTTTCCTTTCAGCTGTTCATGCCTCGATTAGATCGAAGAGCAGCATCTGGGTGATTGCTGCTGCAATCATCCTCGTGTTTGTAAAATTCCGTTTCATCGGCATCTCTATAGGCCTTCTTGCGGCACTCGTAATTGAATCGAAAGGTAGAAGAAAGCTCATGCTTCCCGTAACACTCGTCTGCCTGGTCGTCGCGGGATTGCTCATTGACCTGTTCATACTTAACGGACGGGTATTCTGGGTCAGATACGGGAATATAGAGTTTATAAAAACGATATTCATGCAACCGCTGTACAGAACACCGGAATTACTCATCGCTGCCGGTTCGGCACTTGTGGATATTGAAAGCGGCCTTCTCTGGAAGGCGCCATGGGTACTTGCAGGACTTGCCGGATTGCCTCTTCTGAAAAGAGAGAACAGGAAGCTGTTCATCTGGCTCGGGCTGCCAGCCCTTATTTACTTCCTTATACTTATTTATTGGACCATATCCGATTGGAGCGGTATGCCCACCCCATCGGGAAGGATGCTTCTGCCGCTCCTTCCAGTTCTACTCGCTTCCCTCGGGATTATGTTGAAGAGAAAAGGCGTACGGATACTTGTCTGGGCATCTCTGGGCATTTCCGCTGTCTTGTTTACTCACCCGGTTCTCAGGTTCAATCACGCTGATGGTACCGATGCGCTTGTAAGCCGGATATTCGGACCCTCAAGCAGCATAATCGAATGGGTCCCCAGTGCGGTCAGGTTTGATATTCCACTATTCGCTGGATGGGTTATATTTTCAGCGGTAATAGTCATGCTCCTTGCACGGAAAAGCAGATATACGGAATACGCCTTTGTTTCAGCCTTTCTGGTATTTTGCCTCTTTGGAGGACTGGAGAAGAAATCATGGGAAGCTGAAGACCTTCCATCGGAATACAGAAGCTGCTGCACTATGTATCCCGCTGAAACGGATCCGTATTCCAGGAAGTTCTGGTTCTTTACAAGGGAACGGATGCTGAGATTATCCCGTTCTGAGGACGCAGTCATCTTGCCAGTACCTGAAACTGCAGGAGATTCGCTGAAACTGACAATATTCCACCGTTCGTTGCAATCCGGATCTGTACCGGGCATCGAAATATCCTGCGGAGAGTGGCGTGATTCAGTGTACGCATCATCGGAAGTAATGCAAGCACCTCGATGGGTGACCATTATGAAGGATATCAAGCTTCCTTTAATGCCTGAGAACCTGCAGGAAATTCGGTCTGAATTCATTATTCCAATAAATAATTGCGGTGAAAGCATCCGGATAAAGCCCCTCGGGGTGGAAGGTAGCCTTGGAAGGTTTCACGGAATCTATCTTGACAGGATACTTTTCAGGTAACGCTGCCGGCGCGGTACTTGCGGAGATGCCGGTAATTCTGCAATGTTTATCAGGACATTATTTCACGAAAGGCTTAAGGAGTTCCCTTGTCGAAGAAATTCATTATAGGTGTTGAGCTTCTGACAGGGCTTGTCATCGGGGCAGCAGCAGCAGCTGTAGCAGTATCCTTCATAATCGTATTTCTTGTAGATAAGGACCTTGCATCTGAATCAGGTCATATGGCTACAGCAACAGCCTATGCAATAAGCAATTCCATCGATGCCTCAAATGCTTCAATCAAGTTTGAACGTATTGCCGGCCCACTTGTACAGAGCGGAAGCCTGGAAGCTGCAGTAATACTTGATTCTTCGGGGAACATGATCGCCGGGGCTGGTATTTCTTCGGAAGAGATGCCCATAACGGAGGAGTCCAGCGAATGGTACTTCGTTCAGCACCACGGAAGTGATCTTCTTATAGGTGTCAAATCAGGCAACTCATCGATTTCAATAATACACAGGACACTGTTAATCGGTCTTGCAGCACTTACCGCAGCCCTGGCAATTCTGGCTTTCTTCACGCCCAGATATCTGGCCAGGACTGTAATTCAGCCTCTGAGAGAGATTCTCGTTGAGGCTGACCTCTTCAGCAGCGGCAGTGGAGCCGATCCGGAAGCAGCTGGCGCATCCTTTCACCGTCTTGTAGAACTTCTTCATGAAAGAGAATTGCAGCTTAATGAATTAAGAGAAAAGGCTGAACAGAGGGCTGATAGGGTGGAAGAAAGATCAGGCGCGATTTTATCGGTACTGGGATCAGCGGTATTAGCCATTGATGGAAATGGTTACCTGTCACTCTTCAACAGGCAGTCAAGAGAGTTGTTCAACCTCAGCGATGATGATATCAGGAAGAAATTTCCATGGGAGAGAACACCGGCCGGACATCAGCTTAACCCTCTTCTCCTTTCAATGAGCAAGACTGGAAATACATCATCCGAATTTCAGATCCGGGATGACGCTGCTGCAACCGATAAAATGTACAGTGTCGAAATTTCTCGATCAAGAGCTGACGAGATCGCTGTCCTGGTTACCGATGTCACCAGAATAAGTGAACTGGAAAAGAGAATAGCCGACGAGACAGTCATGGCTGACATCGGGGCTGCCTCTGCCGGAATATCGCATGAAATGGGAAATACACTCTGTGCTCTGTCCGGATTTGTAAATCTTCTTGCCAGAGGGCATTCAGATGAAAGAACCCTGAATATCCTGTCAGAAGTAAAAAGAGAAGTTGATTCAGCTCAGGAGCGGATAAGTTCCCTGGGTCATTTCGCCAGATCCCCCGAACCGGTTTCCTCTGATCTGGGCAGTGATGATATTGTTTCCATATGCAGGGAAGCCTGCAGACTGGACAGTGACAGATGCTCCGTAAAAGCCTCGGTTGATGATTTGTCAATCAAGGCTGACAGAAGGCTTCTGGCATCCTGTATCTGCAATATCGTAAAGAACGCGATCGAGGCTGATTCATCTTCAGCTGTTCAGATATCGATCGTAAGGAACGATAAGAATCTCATTATATCAGTTGCGGACACTGATATAATGAGATTCTTATCGTTCCTTACGATCGATATC
>JAUVUL010000270.1 GCA_030600975.1 Candidatus Aegiribacteria sp. | reverse complement strand
TGTCATTAAGCTACCTCCGTTTTCTGTGCCTCACGCATCCATCGTGGCATGACGACAACACCGGACTCCCGCCGGTGCACTGTTCTCGGACAGCCATCTCCAAGCTTAGCCCGTATTTCTCACCAGTACTCTACAGCAGCGGTGAATATGCCCCCGTCTTCTGCGTTATGCTCATGCATCCGTCCTCGACGTCCAGTCTGAGTACGCCTCCGGAGTCTGCATTCGCAAGCCTTGTATCCAGAGCCATCTTCAACGCTTCGCAACGAGTACCGATAAGACATACGAGCTTTGGCACAATTTTAATAACGCTGAAATCTAGTGATTGAGGGTACGAAACGTCAACAAGCGGGAAAATCACAGGGGGGTATGCCAGAGAAGCATACCCCCGTATAAGAATAATCTGAAATCTATCTGATGATCACGCAGGACCTTGTCATGGTATCACTGCCGGCAGTGAGCCTCAGAAGGTAGATACCTCCGGGTACCGGAGAACCTTCAGAATCGGTTCCCGACCACTGTACGGAATGGGTTCCTGCAAGCCTTTCACCGGAAGAGACGTTAGTTACGAGCCTTCCGGATAGATCGTAAATATCCAGGGAGACGTTCCCGGCACCAGGGACAGTAAAGGCTAAGGTAGTGGAACCCGCGAACGGGTTCGGCGCGGGAGCGGAAAGCTCAAAGCTCAACACACCTGTTTCACCACCTGCGATCCCGGTTGTAACACTTGCCGAACCAACATAGGGATACAGGTTATGATATGTACTCGTGACAGTAACATCCCCTGTGCCTGGAATTGCGGGGATATCAAGGGACACAAGGCCGGAAGCATTCGTATAACCGCTCTGAAGCAGAGTTGTGTCCTGAACAACGCCTACAAGCGCGCCTTCGACAGGTGATCCGCCCGCGGTCACCGTTACGTTCCAGTTGCCTTCACCGATTGTAGAAGGATGGTCTCCAACCAGATGTACAAGAGGCGAAGTATCAGTGAAAATGTCAAATTCTGGGCAGCCCATTATCATATGCATATCGCTGTTGCCGGAGTCTCCAGTATAGTAATAGGCCATTATCTTGCCGTAATCGAAGGCCGCTCCCATATGATACAATTCTTCTTCGAAGTATCCCCTGTACTGGTACAATTCCAGAGAATCGGTTGGACCAACCGGACTGCCCTTTGTTGCCCCCATAAAACCGATAGCACCCTTGGGTTCGGAAATGCTGCCTGCGATCATCCATGCTTCACCGAAACACGGGTAACCATAATCGAATTCGCAATTAAAACATGCAATGGAACTTATCCAGGGCAGTCTGCGACCGTTGGAGAGTGCAGCGACATCACTGTTGCTGAAACCGGTGGTTCCCCAGGATGTATGGCTTCCATGTCCAATGTAGCTTAGAAGAGACAATCCATTGTTAACCTCAGTGGTTACATGAGCTATTGTTGGAATGATGCCGCCGAAATCACCGTTTTCAGTGTAAAGAGTGGTTGGCATACCATGATTCATAAATATCTCGTAAAACCTGTGAGCCATCCATGGATCATTTGGCGTACTGCCTGAGTAAGAGCCTATACTTATGGCATGCTGAAACCAGCTTGAGGCAGGCTCAAAAGGATCGTTCTCGTAGCTTTCTATCTTCCAGCACTGGTATGCAAGTGAACCCGTATCACCGCAGATCCTGCCAACATGTATACTGGGGTCGTAACCCGATCCGATGACTCCATACTGATTATCAGCTTCCGTTCCACTGGAATAATAGGGAGGAACAACGTTATCATCGCCTACAATAAGAATCCATTCGGGGGGATTGGGCCAGTTGTTGTAAGCATCTTCGATCCAGTCGTCTATCTCGGCAGCTGTACTGCCTATAGTGGGAACAACACCGTAGAACACTTCCAGACCGGTCTGTCTTTTCCAGTCGATAAGGTCCTGAGCGTAACCGATGCTTTCTTCGGATCCTATGACAAGGTAAGACCCGTCAATAACGTCAGTACCCATGGGTTCAAAACCAAGTACTTTATTATAAACGGGCAAGAAACTTCGCGTGTATCCATTGAAAGGTCTGTGAAGCTCGTTCTCACCGATACCTTCAGTTGTCAGGCGTACGGTGATATTTGTGTTGATTATGGTTTCACCCGTGACAGGATTGTACCGGACAGGTGAGAAAGTCACCCATGCGATCCTGATGTCCCTGAGGATGCTTACCCTCTCTACAACTACAGGCTGAGAGGGGTAGAATTCGGAATTCGAATAGACATCTTCATCAATCCTGTAAGGCGCAGGCCCTCCGCTCCTGGTCGGGTATTCCTGGAATGGAGGAATGCTGTAAATTCCGAGGGGCGAGGATTCCGATGAAACGATCTCCACATTGACAGCCCCGGTATTCGGAATGAGAACCATTCTTCTGATAACCGGCAGATCGGGGCTTCCCACAGGCATGCCCATCCCCTCTCCTGGAATTCTCAGAACGGTCCCGGAGCCAAATTCTCCGACGATCTCGCTTTCCGCAGTAAGAGCGGGAAGGGTAAATTCAACAAGAATACCTTCGCCGTCCGTACCAAGGTATTCAGCAGCTTCCGCGTAATCCTCGGAACGGTACACAGCTTCAGCATTGGCTGCTACTGCAAGAAGCATCAGCAAAATGATAAGCGCTCTTAACATTATTAACCTCCAGTGGCTTGGGACATCTTCAATGAAATGTATGCATGTATAATGGATTCAGGATACACTTACTCATTATGTATAACCTGGAATAATGTTAAATAGTTCCCGCACAATAACAAGTCAAGCGTTACAATAAGGTCGTCATACGAGGTCGGGCTTAACTATCTGACCTTTATACTGCGTTCTGTATTCAATAATATAAAATAAATTCAAATTGCCCCTATGTTATCAGCAGGCCTTTCTTGAGCATGACCATTGGGTTGAAGGTGGCGAAATCAGCCTGGTGAACCAGCACCGTTTCAACCCTCTGGGGTCTTCCCTCACCCTCCTTCGCGTGGCACCCGATCATATTGATAATAGCCATAGGCATATCAAATCTTGCAGCGAGTATAGCTCCGGATATGGGGTGTCTCGCGTGTTTACCATGCAGGCTCTTCACGTAACCATCCCCGGTACGCTCAATTTCCAGCAGTTTTCCCACATCGTGAAGAAGACCTCCGGCCACCAGCATATCATGGTCGATCTCGAACGGCAGCTGACAGTTTGACTGTATTGCCCGGGCAAGACCCAGGGCGCCTTCTGTTACGGCGATAGTATGCTGAATCAGATTGATTCCATGTGTATCGGTAAGCAGCGTGAACGGGATCTTCTCCAGATCGTCCGGTTCCCATCCACCCTCTTTAGCCGCCGTAGTCCATATTTCAACTGTCTTCCGCCTGAGCTCAGGGTCACTGATCTTATCAAGCTGCTCTCTGAAAAGTGCCTCAATCTTTTTTTTCATACATCAACCTCTTCATGATTTGTTTTCTCCTGTTTTAACAACTAAGTTATTTTTTTCAGCACTGTACTATTGTAGGCTCAAGTGAACCAATATGTCAATATACAAGATAGCATTTCTCGTAATTGTTTGCCTCAACAAATGGTGTAGTTATTTTGTGATATTACAATAATATGCTGTTACATCATTCTATTTCAGCTTAAGCACCGCAACAGTGGTAATGATTTTTCCTGAACACAGCCTTGCTGTATAGATACCCGAAGGAAGTTCAGCCCCGGAAGATGATACTCCATCCCAATGGAAAGCAGGTATCTCCCCACTGGAAACAAGCTCAAGCTCAGCAACCAATCTCCCGGACAGATCAAATATCTGAAGATTTTCTGAACCATCGGAGTATCCTGATACTTCAATACAGACAAATGCGGAGAATGGATTTGGTGAAACATTAAGAATCAGATCTGTCATGGAACCTGATGATTCCTCTTCACAACCCTGAGTGATTGTTATGTTCCTGAAAACACGCCCA
>JAUVUL010000226.1 GCA_030600975.1 Candidatus Aegiribacteria sp. | reverse complement strand
CGGTTACTTTCCCAACCTGACCGATGACGCTGTATAGTCCATGAAGAATCATGATCAGCCGGGTTATGGACAGGTCTATTTTCAACCTTTCATCAAGCAGACCTCGAAGCCTTCCGGCCTGCCCTTCCTCGGCATTGTAGGCCTTGATTATGGGAATGCCGGCAAAAGTGCTGTCCAGAAGGTTACCGGTATGACTCGTGGCTTTTCTGCTTTCTTCAACCCTGCTGCCCAGTCTGTTCTCGACACGGGTAAATATCAGAAACATCACCGGAAGAGGGACCAGTGCTATCAGTGTCAACTCCCAGCTCATGAAGAACATCACTCCCAGACAGAAAATCAGTCTTGATGATGATTCAAGCGCTCTGAAAACCGCGGAGCAGCTGAACCAGGCTATCCGTGGATAGTCTACGATATCATCGGTAAGCCTGGTAGTAAGGTCTCCGGGTCTGAAAGTGTTCCAGAACCTGTAATCCTTTTTCAACAGACTGGCGAAAACCCTGTCTCTTATATCAAGGCCGAGCTTGCTGTTCAGCCAGGCTCTTGCCCCCGGATACAGGCCAGAGATGAACCTGGCAAACGCCAGTACCGCAAGGACTATTACGATCATTCGGAATTCGCTGCTGCTTCCCGCATCACCAAGAACCTGCTGCACATTATCCAGCAGATAGCGGAAGACCAGAGGAAAACTCAATGCCACGGCACTGGATACTATGGTAAAGAACACCAGAACGATAAGATGTTTCTTATGAGGTTTCCAGAAGCCAATTATCCATTTCAGATATCCTCTATATTCAGTCATGTGATACCCCCAGCAGCTGCAGACGACATAGACCGGCATAAATACCTTCACTCCTCAAGAGCTCTTCATGTGTCCCCTCTTCAGCTATTACTCCGTGCTGCACAACCAGAATCTTTGAAGCATGGGTAACAGTGCTCAGACGGTGGGCGACCACCAGTGCGGTCCTGTTCTTCACTATAAGATCAGTTGATCTCTGAATCCGTTTCTCCGTTCCTGGATCAACCGATGAAGTGGCTTCATCCAGAACAAGTATCTCAGGTTCCTTAAGGACTGCTCTGGCATAGTTGATCAGCTGGCGCTGACCCATTGATATATTCAGACCGCCTTCGCTTATACTGCCATCCAACCCTCCGGGAATGACTTCCAGAATGTCTTCTGCTTCTATTATCGAAAGGGCTTTCATCTGGCTGGATGCGGGTATTCCTTCTCTGAAAACCGTCAGGTTCTCTGATAGAGTTCCTGAAAACAGGTTCACATTCTGAAGAACCAGTCCCAGTCTGCTCCTCCATACACTCAGGCGGAACTCCCTGATATCGGTACCGTCGATGGTGATTCTACCTTCAGTAGGCTCGTAGAATCTCATCAGCAGGCTTACAATAGTGCTTTTGCCTCCTCCGCTTGCGCCTACCAGAGCAACCATGCTTCCCCTGGCTACTGCAAAGTTTACATTCTTCAGAACCCACTTACCTTCGGGATATCTGAACCAGATGCCTTCAAAACGGATCTCTTTCCATCCGTCAGGGAAATCTCCATCATCCAGATGTCCATCCGGAGTAAGGCTTTCCGTGGCGAGAATATCAAAGAGTCTTTCCGCAGAAGCTGCTGCCCGCTGAACCATGTTCAATGTCTCGGAAAACATTACAACCGGCCCGAAGAGGCGCCTTGTATACTCAACGAACATGACTACTGTACCTACGCTTACGGCACCGGAGATGACTCCGGCCCTGCCGGAAAGAAGAATAACTATAACAGCAAGTATCTCGCAGCTGCCCAGAAAACTCCAGAATCCATACTCCCAGAAGTAGGCCTCAACTTCCCGGTTAAGAAAGCGTTCCCCCTCTTCATGAATCTTCCGCGATGCCACCCCTGTTGCTCCGAATACCTGGAGAACCGGAACCGATCTCACGTATTCGGCTATGAATCCGGATATCCGTGCGTAGGCTGACCTTACCCTTCTGTAGAGTTTCCTCAATCTCTTAAGTATCGGCACCGTCAACAGCGCCACAGGTAATAGAAGAATTATGATCCATTTTGTTATTTCAGCATCGGCTGCCAGCATTATCCCCAGAGTCCCGCATACCATGGCAACGTTTCTGAGCAACGCCATTGAAATATCACTGAAAAGCATCCGCACGCGTTCCGAATCGCTTTCAACCCTCGCCATGAGCTTCCCGGTGGGATTCCTGTCGAAAAAGGAGAGGGAAAGGGAAAGCATATGACGGAAAACCTTCTCCTTCAGATCCCTGACCACCGAAAGTCCCACTTTTGTGGTGATTATCACCTGCAAATAGGACATTACCATGGCAAACGAAAATGTTCCGGCAAACAGCAGGGAGTAGAATACAATGTCTCGCACCGACTTGTCAGGAATTGCAGTATCAATGACCATCCTGAGGATAAGAGGTCCTGCAAGCTCTCCCGCGATGGACAGGAACAGCAGAACAGCTGCTATTGTAAAGGCTTTTTTATGTGGTTTAAGGAAGGGATAGATCTTCCTTAAAACACCAAAAGTTGGTGTATTCCTGATCGAAGAATCATCGAATGTGTCGTCAAATTGAAAGTGCATCTCATTATTCCTGTAAAAACCGGGTTATCCCGGGATCAATATCTGTTCTTGAAACTGATTAAAGTCTGCCCCGCTGTGGAGCAGGAGGTTTCTGATTACTGAAACAGTCTTTTGATCTTCGTCATAATGGTGCCCTTCGATTGAGTAGAAGACGATTAAATATTCATTTTTCTGAGAATGTCAAGTAATGAATGGGCTTACAGAATCCATATTTACATATTATCATTAATATTCAATACTAAAAATTTGAAATGTTTGAATTCAAGATACGGCCCCGGAGTAGTGTTTTACCAGGGCGATGAGTTCCGGAAGCATTTCAGGATCTCCTATGAGAACTCCCGTGGGGCCCGGTCTGTCTTCCAGGACAAAGGTAATCTCATCCTTCACCAGCGATTCAAGTCCTTCGTTATCCCTTTCGTCACGACCCACAAGGCCTACGGTATCCTCCGAAAGCCTGAACATCCGGCCGTACCTGATTAGCCGAGCATTCCCCGCAGTGAAAAGTCCGGGGATATCCATGAGAATCGAAAGCCTCCCGCAGTAATTGGGATCGGTGAGCAGACATCCCCCTCCGGGATTAATGTAGTGGATCCCATATTCCTCCGCGAGCTTCATCTGAGGTTTTCTGCTTCTTCCCGAAAGGCTCAGCAGCAAGTCCCTGTCAACCAGCCCTCTCCGTTCCGGATCGGTTATTCTGAGAAGTTTCGCCGATAGAGGGCGCAGGAGTAGTCCCTGATAACCGGATAATCGGGCAACCCGGTTGAGGGAGTTTTTGTTTTGCGACATGGGCCGCTGTCCCGCGACTTCTCAGGAGAAGATGAAATCGAACCCCTCGGCTGCGGCTATCCCTCCAAGTATTCTGAACATACCCGCATGGCAGTCTATGCAAGGATTAAGGTTTTTGCCGAATCCACTGGGAGGTTTTTTCAGAAGAGCCATTATCTCAGCGGTATAATCGATTTCCCTCCATGGAAGAGCAAGTTGTTCCGCTCCACGGTATCCTTTATCCGACGAAAAATACGGGCTGGTGAAAGTGGCAAGCTCCACCTCTACGCTCTGGGATTTAAGCAGAAGGGCTGCAATCATACTGTCCAGTCCCCCCGAAAACGCTCCAAGAGCCCTATAACCCGGGTTCATTACGACCACTTCGTATGCCTGCCCTCCACGATTCTCCACTTTCTCCTTACAGCAAGTTTCCTCAGTTTTCTGTCCGGGCATACGGCAACGGAGGAGCCGCATTCACTCATTATGAACCTGTCGGCCCAGGAATCTCCTGCGGCTATGCAGTCCTCCGGCTTTACCCCTTTCCGCTCGCAGATTCTATGCATCAGTTCAGCCTTGTTTCTTCCCCAGGGACGCAGGTCTTTCAATCGTCCGGTGAACCTTCCATTCACTATCGCAGGACTGCTTGCCTGAACGTAATCCACTGGAATATTCTCAGCTATACCGGCCACGATGTATTCCAGGGCGGCTGAAAGGAGAATCGTTTCGCATCGAGTATTCTGCAATTCGCGCAAGGATTGGAGTGTCCACACGCGGAGACAGTTCTGGAGGAGGATTCCAGCACAAGTATCCGCTTCCCGCTTTACTGCTTCAGGAGGAATGCCCGAAAGATAACTTCTGTTCCATCCCTTTCCCTCCCGGATTGTCTTCCCGGGGTGGAGAACATAGAAGGAAAGGAACCTGAGGAAAGCTGCCGGAGACAGTATGCCTTTCCTCACAAGGTGTTTCAAGAAGTATTTCTCCGAAGATGTTGACAGAAGTGTTCCGTCAAGATCCACGAAGTATATTTCGGGGACGACTCCATCGGCCAGTCTTACTGTATCCACAGCGCTGTCATATTCTATACAAGCGGCGGTGCAATCCTTACTCCACGCCCGGTACCGGGAGAATTATCGAACACCGCTGTGATATGAACCAGAATCCCGGGATACAGCCTCGGAAAATCTCCATGGAAGAGTG
>JAUVUL010000187.1 GCA_030600975.1 Candidatus Aegiribacteria sp. | reverse complement strand
GTTCCGCCTATTATCCATATACCGTTTTCCCCGGCAGCTGAAGCCGTTGGAAGATCCCTCAGATCTTCTTCAGAAAGGGCAAAGGAAGGAATTCTGTCAAGCACATACCCCGTTGTGAAGAGTTCCGGAAGAATTGCCGCATCCGGAAGCGGTGACATTACAGCAGCTTCGGAGAATCTGTGCATATTTTCAGATGGAGAACCCTCTATACCGAGTTCCACAAGTCTTAGAATCATCGAATCCCCATATCAGGTATCCTCAGGAAATTGTAATATAGTATTCATTCAATTTTCAGTATAATATATTGATTTAAGACATCATTGAAACAGCTTCATTACTCTGGAAGGAAAATTAGCATGACCACTCCCAATATAAGCAGAAGAGGCAATAGAATTCAGGAATCGCCTATCCGTAAGCTTGCTCCACTGGCGCTGGATGCAGTCAAGAGAGGCATAAGCATTCATCATCTGAACATAGGTCAGCCTGATATTCCAACACCAGTTGAGTTCTGGGATACGGTGAAATCCAATATGAACACTGTACTTGCTTACGGTCCAAGCATCGGTATTCCCGAACTCAGAGAATCCATATGCGGTTACTATTCCAGATCTGGCATATCCATCGAACCGGATCAGGTGATGATAACGACAGGAGGTTCTGAAGCGGTCATTTTCGCAATGATAGCAACCTGCGACCCGGGCGATGAAATAATCTGTTTTGAACCTTTTTATACGAATTACAATGGTTTCGCGACCCTTGCGGATGTAAAACTCGTGCCCATTACATCCAAACCGGAGAACGGTTTTCACCTTCCCCCTTCTGAGGAGATAACTTCCAGAATTACGGATAGAACCAGAGCAATAATGATATGCAATCCCAATAATCCCACCGGCACTATACTCACAGATACGGAAATTGCGGATCTTGCCGATATCGTAACCCGTTATAACATCTATCTGCTTGCCGATGAAGTTTACAGGGATTTCGCATTCGATGGAAGGGAACACTCATCTATTCTGGAGTTTCCCGAGATCTCTGACAGGGCTGTGGTCATGGATTCCATTTCCAAGAGGTTCAGCTCATGCGGAGCAAGGCTTGGTAACATCGTAACCCGCAATAAGTCACTCATGACAACTTTCGTGAAATTCGGTCAGGCGAGACTCTGCCCTCCAACTCTGCCCCAGTACGGTGCTGCGGAGATGTACAGATCCATGACGGAGGAGTATTTCAAATCGATAGTATCAATGTATCAGAACAGGCGGGACTTACTCATGCAGGAGCTGCACGGGCGGGAAGGAATCTTCTTCCTCAAGCCTGAGGGAGCTTTCTATGCAACAATAAAAATTCCTGTTGAAAACTCCGATGATTTCGCTGCCTGGATGCTTACTGATTTCTCTGTTGATGGATGGACCACAATGGTCGCCCCTGCTGAAGGATTCTATGCTACTCCAGGAATGGGTCTTGATGAGATCAGGATAGCTTACGTCCTCGAAGAGAACAGGATGAAATCAGCTCTCGAGATACTCAAGGCAGGTCTGCAGGAATACTCAGCCCTTTGATTCTGTAAGGGGCGGAGTATTTAAAAGAGAGTATTCGTGTGAAAACAGACACCGCACCTCAGGACCCAGTTAAAAACGATTGTTGATCTTCTCTGCCTGGACAGTGATGCTTCTGATTTCAGATCTTCCTGATATCTGTCTGGATGCGCTCCTTGGGCAGGTACCCGGATGGTTGTTCTGGGGTAAGGTTGGATTGCTGGCTTTGTGCTTGGGACTGTGTTTAATCTGGCAAGCCGTTCGTTCACTGTGGCAATACTCCTTCATCATGCTTATCCTTTACCTGGCTTTGAGAACCTCGACCTGGATCGGGAACACATCCTGCTGGCAAGGTCACTTTGCCGGACCGCAGGTATCGTTTTTGCGAGCGTATCTGGGAGTCAATATTCCCGATTTGGGTGTTGCTTTTGCGGTTATTGCGGGTCTGTGGCTTATCAGGCATCACAGAGACAACTTCTTCCTGACAAAGGGGCGGCTGGATGCTCGAATTAAACCAGTCCGCTGGCTGGGTATCCGCGAGGGGGAATCCTGGCGAACCTTTGGATGGATCTTTGCACTTGTTGCTGGTCTGGGCGTCCTGGTTCCCACAATGATCGACTTGCGCCCCACGGCAGACCTGCTCTTGCGAGCAGCCCCACTGCTACCGGCGGTATTGCTGTTTGCAGCGGTAAATGCCTTCACTGAAGAGGTGTGCTTCCGGGCTTCCATGCTGTCGACTTTGCATGAAGTTGTAGGGAAAAGACACGCACTGTTGATCAGCGTGGTTTTCTTTGGACTGGCGCATTACCTGTATGGTTCACCTCCCGGGATGATCGGTCTTCTGATGACTGGTTTCCTGGCGAGGTTGCTGGGAAAGAGCATGTTGGAGACAAAAGGCATGTTCTGGGCGTGGTTCATCCACTTCGTGGCAGACGTGGTCATCTTTGTTTCTTATGCTATTCTCTGGGTGCAGGTATGGCTTTTCAATGGTGCGGCAACGTTAAGTAGCCTTATCGGAAGTGATAGCTCAACCATTATGTTCAGTAGGATACTGCATCGGGCGAGAGACTTTCGTCGCAGCCCGATATGACAATGAAAACACCTGAGGGAACGCATACGGCCAGATCGCCCGGTCTGCTCAGCCAGCTTTGCCTTACGCAATCCTGACCAGGGCACGGGGAACGTGATATCCTGGCCATTTCATTCTCGATGTTGATTTCCATTTCACCGAGATTTCCAGTGACAGTGAATGTTGAATCCACTCCCAGCTCGTACTGGAGGATACTTTCCCCCGTATGAACCTCCAACCGGCATTGGAAAGTTTCTCCCTTCCTACTTAAGCAGTGATTTCCTTGAAGAAGAGGGTAATGCCTCCCGGGGTTGTAGATGCTTTTACGCCCCTGATGTTTCCGCTCTATTAGAGCAAGTTGGTGAAATTGTTCCAGGTAGTTGCTCAATGCCTGGGCACTGTTCAGATTAGAGCTGTTGTGATCCTTTGGGCAAACATTTCTGCCCGAACAATTGCTTCAAGCACTTCCCACTGGTGTTTTGTAAGAGGAGTTGATCTTATTTAATCACTGATCACTGTTCGTAATAGAACAAGAACCAAATGTTCCATATATGATCCAGTCTATCGATCTCCAATCATCAACTACTTTATAAACCTTTAAGTACTTCACAAACTTGTTTCTGCTTTGTCAAGTAATTCTATGCTTGATTTGTACAAGAGCATGTCCAGGAAGGATCGAAGAAGATTACATATCCTTTCCCATCAGCAGATCCAGGGGGTTTATAACAGTTCTACTCATTCCTTTCACCACATGCAGGTAGATCCTGGTAGTCTCAAGACTTTTATGGCCAAGTAATTCCTGAATCTCGCAAAGATCCACTCCTGCCATCAGCATATGCGTTGCGAAGCAGTGTCGAAGTGTGTGGACACCAGCGCGTTTATTGATACCGGATGCGATAACAGCTCTCCGCATAGCCTTTTGCACACACGAAGGATGAGTATGATGTCTACTTATATTCCCAGTGGAAGGATCTACAGAAGGCCCGGAACCCGGAAATACATACTGCCAACATAATTCCAACCCGGCTCTCGGATATTTTCTTTCTAGTGCTGTTGGGAGAGAAACCGGAATACTCCAAGCAGACAATCCTGAACGAACGAGTTCCACCTGCCTTTGGAGAAAGGGAACCAACATCCTTCCCATAACAGTAATCCTGTCTTTATCACCCTTGCCACTTCGAACAGAAAGAGAGCAATTCTGTAAGTCCAGGTCCTGAACACGGAGCCTCGAAGCTTCTGATAGCCTGATACCGCTGGAATAGATAAGGCGGAGAATAAGCCCCGTTACTCCACTAGCGGCTTCTAAGACTCTTCGGACTTCGTCTGGAGTAAGTACAGATGGAAGCCGCTGAGGTCGTTTGGCTCTTAACGCATCTATCTCAGATGGCTCCTTCTTCCAGATATTTCTGAACAGAAATAGAATAGCATTAAAAGCCTGATTTTGTGTAGAGGAAGCTACTTTTCTCTTCAGAGCAAGGTGTGTCAAGTAGTCACGAAAGGCGCAATCCGAATTGCTTTCGAGTTTATATTTTCCACAGTACTGAAGATACCTTGAACACCATTGCAGGTATGTCTTTTCCGTGCTCAGGGAGTAATGCCTGATCCTTAACCTGGTACGCATTTCATCCAACGGAGGTAAAGCGGATCCAGGAGATTCATCCAGACAACAGGGATAATAGGAGCGGTACAACTTCACAGCTTCCAGTGCCTGTCTTATCTGCCAGTCCTTCTTACCTTCCTTTTCCAGAACATCTGCATATAAAGTTTCTTCAGGCTGTCCCAGTGAAAGAAAATGATGCACCCACCCAACCATGTATGGAACCTGATTCTCCCGTACTAAATCCTTATCAATTAACTCGCTTTCATATTCCTTTAAATACTGTCTCATTTTGAAACCTCCTGCTTTTGTGGATTCCACTAAACCAAGGGAATCTCGTGTTTATGTATACACATGTTTACCTTATATGTCAAGTGAATTACCATTGACGGAGCTAAACATTCCTTTCATGCTAACTCTATAAGAATTTTCTCGAGATATGCGGAAGGCGATAGAATCATTGTTGTGAATCTGAATGGATAGCTAATGAAAAGATCTATTGAATCTGCAAGTCTTATATCGATTCTTGCTCTCCTGATCGGCTGTACTGAATCTAATCCAGCTCCAGAAGAAGTTGGTTCAAATACTCATCAACCCCAATATGATCTCATGAAGGTTGACTCCATTGGAATAGAATGGGGTGATTCCAACTATGTATTTGGTACAATCATTGATGCTACATATCTGAACGATGACCGCATCGCTCGGTGAAGTCTTAGGATTGGTGTAAATAGGTTTCAGGCGCAGGCCCCTTTCATTAGAATTGAGAATGACAAAACTCTTAATTCAGAAAGGAAACCCACGCCAATGTCTAAGATACCAATGAGCAGTAAGATTGAACAGAGG
>JAUVUL010000086.1 GCA_030600975.1 Candidatus Aegiribacteria sp. | reverse complement strand
TGGAGGGAGCAGCCGCACCGAACAGGTCTGGTCTCATGTTCAGGCATGCCGCAACCAGGGTTCCCCCGTTGGAGCCCCCGGAGATGACCAGCTTCGGTGTCGAGGTGTACCCCTCCTCTATAAGGTACTCCGCCGCACTGATGAAATCGCCGAATGCAACCGGACGATTCTCCTTGATTCCCGCCATGTGCCACTCCACACCATATTCTCCACCGCCTCGGATGCAGGGAAGAGCGTAGATTCCGCCCATTTCCAGCCAGACAAGTCTGGAGGTGCTGAACCAGGGGCTCATCGAAACCCCGAACCCTCCGTAACCGATCATAAGTGTGGGGTTCGACCCGTCCAGCTCAATGCCCTTCGGGTAGACCAGAAACATCGGGATCATCGTTCCGTCGTGGCTCTCATAGAAAATCTGTTCTTCCTCGTATCCGGAAAGATCTGCGTTTATCTCGGGTGCCCAGAGGAAAGTGCTCTCACCAGTTTCGAAGTTATAACTGTAAATTTCTCCCGGATGGAGGAGGGAGCTGAACAGGTAGAAAGCCTCGGTGTCCGACTGAAAACCCCAGAAGCCCCACACTGTTCCCCGGCAGGGAAATCCAAGTTCATTCTGAAACTCACCATTAATGTCATACAGATACACTCTGTTGTAGGCATCCCACGAGTATCGGAGTACCAGCGACTCGCTGTTGTTCATGATGGAAGCCCACTCCAGTATCTCCTCTGCCTCGGGTACGATCTCTCTCCAATTCTCCCTGGAAGGTTCGGTGATGTCGATGCAGATAATCCTTTCGTGTGGAGCGTCAAGATTTGTGCGGATATAGAATTCCTCACCGATGTTGCCGACTATGGAGTATTGTGCGTCAAAATCCCCAAGAAGCTCCACCACCTGTTTATCCTCCGATAGAAGATCAATGTAGAAAATTCCATTTTTCCTCACAAGGCCCGAATCCCAGATCCATATTATTAGGTACCTGCCGTCTTCCGTTTCATAGGCTCCCAACAACCACTCAGGCTTGTCCGGCCGCTCGTAAACCAAACTGTCCTGCTCCTGCAAGGTGCCGAGTCTATGAAAGAAGATCCTCTGATTCTCGTTACGCTCGAGATATTCCTGCCCCTCTTCGGGCTCTTCGTACCTGGTATAGTAAAAACCCGTGTTGTCGGCGGTCCAGCTGACACCGCCCTTGATCCATTGGATGGTATCACCCAGGTTAGTATGTGTCTCGATATCCATCACGTACCAGGTGGACCAGTCCGACCCGCTCACGCTGGTCGCCCAGGCGAGCAGCTCACCGTCGTCGGTTACACTGGTTCCTGCAAGAGAAAGCCTTTCCTCCTCGGGGAACTCGTTCGGGTCGATAAGCACAACCGGTTCACCATCATGGCTCTTGCGGTAGCAGAACAGGGAGTGATCCTGAAGCCCGTCATTGAGATTAAAAAAGTAGAGCTCACCTCTCCTGTAGGGCATCGAGTAACGCTGGTAGTCGTAGAGTTCCTCGAGCCTCTCCCGTATCCAGTCTCTGCGTGGAACAACCTCGATGAAGCTGTCCCAGAGCTCGTTCTGGGCAGCTATCCAGTCCAGTGTTTCCACGGAGTTCACATCCTCGAGCCACCTGTAGGGATCAGGAACGAGTGTTCCGAAGTAATCATCCACGTGATCGGACACACGGGCTTCCGGATACACGAGATCTGCAGCATCAGGGGAAGCGCAGATCGTTAAGACAAAAAGTAATACAATCGACTTCAACTTATTCCTCCATATATAAAAGAGAACCTGGGGTTATCCTGCGAAATATTTCTCCATGCGATCGAAGGCCTTGTTTATCACTTCCTCAGGAACGCAGAAGGACATTCTAAGGTGTGATTCCCCTTTGAAAGCCACACCGGGAGTAGTGGAAACACCGGCTTCCCTGAGCAATTTCTTCGCGAAATTCAGAGAGTCTGTCCCCTGTTCTTTCCTTATTCCGGGTAACATCAAATAGGATCCTCGCGGCTTCCAGTAATCGAATATACAATCCAGGCCATCTAGCCTTTCACACATGAGATTCCTTGCGCTGAGATAGTGATTACGGAATTCATCAACACACTTCTGGGAACCTCTGATCGCCTCAAGAGCCGCGTACTGGGAAATAACCGGAGCACAGATGGCAAACGGTATGTGAGCCTTTTTTATCTGCGGAATCAACTCGGGAGAAGAGTGGACATATCCTATTCTCCATCCTGTCATTGCGTAGGTTTTAGTGAAAGTGAATACGCTTATGGTCCTTTCCTTCATCCCTGGAAAAGCTCCGATACTGTGATGCTTATGACCATCGTATGTGAAATACTCGTAGGCTTCATCAGTGATTACCACCAGGTTATTTTCAATGGCGATATCAGCCAATTGCTTCAATTCTTCCCTGGAATATACTGATCCGGTGGGATTATTAGGATCGCTGAAGAGAATCGCTTTTGTACGGCTGCTGACAGCTTTACTGATCCTTTCCAAATCAAGGCTGAAGTCACTGTTTTCAAGGGTGGGAACACACACGGGAGTTCCTGAAGCAAGGACTACCTGCTGAATGTGCGTGGAATAACCGGGAACTGGAATAATCACTTCATCATCGGGGTCGATTACGGCCATGACAGCTGCTGCAAGACCTTCAATTGCACCAACGGTTACTATAACCTCGTTGACGGAAGCATCGATACCATTATCCCTTAAGAGTTTAGCAGTGATTTCCTTCCTTAGTTCCAACAGGCCAGCGGGTTCTGAATACCCCCCGGTTTTACCCTCAGTTATCGCGCGAATTGCTGCCTGTCTTATGTTTTCAGGAGTCTCGGATGTTGGTTTTGCCCAGGACAGAAATGCTACATCTTCAATATCCCTGGATAAACGTGTCATTTCATGAATCGCAGATCTGGGTATCCTGGACACTCGATTAGAAATGTTTATACGACTCTTTTCTGAAGGTTCCATGTCATCCTTTCAATACTTTAGTTTATGCATGTGTCTTCTGGATTTCCAATGAATCTCCCGATTTGAGAATGCAGGCTTTATCACCGAACCTGTTACTGAAGGTTCGGATTGCCTTTTCACCGGTACAGTGCATTGGTGCGAACAGATCTATGTCTCTTTCCACAAGATCATCGAGGACTCTTTCCAGTTCTTCTTCTGTATGGTGCTTCAGATGAAAACCGCCGATTATTGAGTGGATCTTTTTTCTGGGAAACTGTTCAATAACCCGGTCAACGATATTTACTATCCCCGGGTGGGCACAGCCCGTGATGATGGAGATCCCGCTCTCCGTTTCGAGGATCATAGCCTGTTCAGCCAGGTAAGTTCCCTTGTAGTAACCAGGCAACTCTCCGGTAAGATGAATACCCGGCCTTATTTGCCGGTATTTGGAACAGGATACAAAAACTCCGTTGTTCAGTGTGATTTTTCTCTTCAATTCTTCACCGAATCCCGGACACCCGTAAACCGTTATTCCAGGTTTTACCGTTAGCAGATCGCCAAGACCCCCTGTATGATCCCAGTGATCGTGAGAGATAACGATTGTGCTTAATCCCATGGGATCAATACCGAGAATTCTCATGTTCGCAAGAAGAGTTACGCCGTCATTACCGGTATCAAAGAGCAGGTCATCCCCTATAAGGGCGCTGAAACCGATCCCGGTGGCGAGGTCGGGTTGCCGCGCCTGATCGTTGAAAAGGATACGTATTCTGAAAGACATCGACTCAACCTGCATATTTCAGTGCATCACCTTTTCCAGCATGTTCTTCAATTCACTAATTGTATACGGTTTCTTAAGGAATCCCCGAAAACATGGATTGTCGCTGGATTCTTTTATCATCTTCTCAGAAAATCCGCTTGAAAGTACTACATTCAGGCCTGGATAGAGTCTTGCTATTGCCCTTAGCACCTCATGACCACCCATGTCCGGCATGGTAAGATCAAGCAGGACAAGGGATAATTCATCAGCGCTTTCTTCCAGCAGCTTCAGCGCACTGACGCCTCCCGGACAGGTAAGTACATCGTAGCCCAATGTATTAAGCATCAATTCCACTGTTTCTCTTACGGGCATTTCGTCGTCGACTAATAGAATGGAACCTCCGGTATGCGTTATCCTGGTTTCAGACTCCGTATACTTCTCCTCGGATGAACTCCCCTGTGAACAGGGAAAATGCAGTTTTATCATCCCTGCTGAGTTTTCCGTTTGTCTGCAGGTCATGAATCCGCCATGTGATTTCAGGATACCGTGAACAGCAGGCATTCTCAGATCTGTCTTCAGTACATCTCCGTTAGTGAAAGGATCGAACATCCGGTAGATTTCATCTATTGAGAATCCTCCTGAAGAGGCGCTCACCTCCACGAAAAGGTAATCACCTTCCGACGAGTCAACATTGTACAGAGCTTCTTTCATGTACTCGGAATTGACAAATACCCTGCCTGTTGTAACGTCAACATTCGCACCCTCACTTATCATTTCTTCCAGAACGGCCAGCAGGTTCTTCAATGCCATCCGCAACTGGGAGGGTGATATGTCGATCAGCGGCAGCCCTTCCGGAAGGACGGTACTGAATCTGAAATGCACTTCCGGATCGAATGAAAGGGATTTGAGAATGAACCCGACTTCTGCGGAAAGGTCAAGCTGTTTTGAAATGAAATTGCCGTCTCCCGAAAAGGCCAGCAGCTGGTTGCAAAGTAATGCGGCACGTCTTGCACTCTCGGAGGCTTTTTCCAGATTACTCCTGGTCTGGGCATCGCCTGTCCGTCCGATCACCAGCTCAACATTTCCCATTATACCCAGTAGAAGATTGTTGAAATCGTGGGCTATACTGCCCGCAAGGTATCCCAGACTTTCAAGTCTTTTGGCTTTACCGGCTAATTCCTGAAGCTCCTTCCTCCTCCGTTCTGCCCTTTTCTCTTCCGTAATATCAACAGCGAAAACAACCATTCCATCGAGTGTGCTCTCTGAGCCTTTAAACGGAACACGGTGACAGAGAAAAAGATGATCTCCGTCCTTCAGGGAAACCGTCTCTTCACTGTTCAGCAGGGGCTCTGAAGTGTCTTCGTCATGCCCGTCAGACGGACTCTTGAAGGTTCTTCCCAGTGATCCAAAGAACTCTTCCGCAACACCTCCAACAAGCTCCATGGGTTCTTTTTCGACAAGCCCGGCTGCATACCGGTTCAGCCTGATCACGGTTCCCTCATTATTTATGAATACAATCACCGCCGGGACGTAATCAAGTATAAGCTGAAGCTGCTCCTTCTGGGCCGACAGCATATCCGAGAGATCCTCCAGTTTGCGGTTCTTGTTTCTGAGAAGTTTTGCCTCCCTGACACGGTGCTCGGTCTCAAGTATTCCTCTTGATTCCATCAACCTCTTTTCCAGAAGATCACGGTAGAGATTTCTCGATGTCTCCAGAGCCTGAACGCTCAGATCGTATGCCTTTTCACTGTCTCCCAGCCCGCTTCTGACCTCTGCCAGCATCCTGATGGTATCCATCATCATTTCATCGGGTCGGTTGTTCTGCTGGTAATTAAGACTATTCGCAAGGCATGTTGCTGATTTGTGGAGTTTGTCCGCCTTTTTCCACGCTTCGCCAAGGTTGAGAAGGGATGATGCCATCCCGCTTCTGCTGGAAATTTCTTCACGAATTGCAAGAGCTTCCTTATGAAATTTAATCGCTTTATCCGTACTCCCCATAGATAGATACAGATTTCCCATATTGTTAAGGATGTTGGCTGTCCGAGCCAGTCCTCCGGCCTTTCTTCTCGCTTCCAGGGCTTCTATGTAGTATTCCAAGGCCTCCTCCAGTCTGCCCATTTTTTTCAGTGTCATACCTATGCTGTTCAGCGTGTCGGGAAGACCCCACGAAACATCACTGTTTCGCAGTATATCCAGGGCTTCGTTAAAACACTCCATGGCTCTCTGGTAATTTTCCATATGGTAGTACACCAGACCAAGGCTGTTGAGGGAACCGGCTTCATCATGTTCGTTTCCAAGATCCCTGTTTAGATCAAGCGCCTTTTTATGATGATCTACAGCAAGATCGAAATCTCCCTGGTCCTTGCAGATAATACCGAGCCAGTTGGTTACATCGGCTACTATCTTCAGATCTCCGCTCTCCTCTGCAACTTTAAGGGCATCGTGCATAACCCTGTATGACTCAGACATTCTGTAAAGCTCGTGGTAGCTCGCTCCCAGGCCAAGGATATTCCTTGCTTCGTCTGCCCTGTTTCCATCCTGGCGGCAGCTCTGAATCGCTGATTTGAATGTTCTTGCGGCTTTTTCAAAAACGCCGGCTTTCCAGTAAGCAACGGCTGCCCTGCGGTATAACCTGCTCCGTTGATCAGGATTGCTCTCGGCGGCCTGGTGGAAGAATGCCGCAGCCTTCTCGTAGCTGCTTTCCTGAAGAAGCCTTTCTCCCTTGATTTCCTCGGGGATCTTTTCCTCTTCCGGTGCACTGCCGGATGTATCCATGCAGACTCCCTTCACGGATGATTAGAGAATTCGCATTCCAGCGGTCAACGTCAATGCTTGTGGTGCTTGGGATCGGACTTAACTTACGACAATTACAAAACTCAATTATGATTATGAAAACGCTTTAACATGCTGTATACATACCTCACCTGAAATTATTCCATCCTGTAGATATCGAAAGCATGCTCCTCCCGATTCCCGTCAGGCTCCAAACATGTAGTAAAGCAGGGACAGCGCTGAAAGCACCCAGAGCCCCGCAGGGACTTCTTTCCGCTTTCCTGCAGCAACCTTGAACAGAGGCCACGTCAGAAGGCCTGCAGTCATGCCTATACCGAGATTGTATGTAAAACTCATCAGGACGATTGTGAGAAAAGCGGGTGCCAGCTCTGTCATATCGTCGAATCTCAATCCGGTGATGGGTTTCAGCATCAGCATTCCTACTACGATGAGAACCGGTCCGTAAGCACAGGGAGGAACGGCGGTAAGAATCGGTGTCAGGAACAGCGCCAGTAGAAAAAGACATGCTGTCACCACTGCAGTGAAGCCGGATTTCCCTCCCTCCTCTATTCCTGCGGCTGATTCGATATACGCTCCAGTAGTCGTTGTTCCAAGTACCGCGCCAACAACTGTTGCGAGAGCATCACACAGCATGGGCTTCTGAATCTCAGGAAGGTTGCCATCTTCATCCAGGAACCCTGCCC
>JAUVUL010000026.1 GCA_030600975.1 Candidatus Aegiribacteria sp. | reverse complement strand
TCTCCAGGTTGTAGTAATGGGCACTACGCGTATACCCTTCAGATAGTTGCTGATCCTGATTACTGGAGAGGATTATTGCATATTCTTCAGGACCCATAAACTCGGCTTTTATATTGTTCCCTACTATCAATCTGGAATCGGATGTGAATGTGTAGATAGGGAGCTCTCCGCCCATTGGTGAGCCACCCAGGGCGATACCCCTTGCATCGGAGCCATCCGGTCGACAGAGAATGAGACCTACTGCCTCTCTTCCCGGGATGAAATACTCGAAATCATCATGTAAACCCAATGATCTTGCTATAAGCACCCATTCTTCGTTTGGACTGACAGTCATATACCAGTATCCCATCGTTCTCCAACCCTCGCTCTCGGGGCTCCAGTCCAGTTCCCAGAGAGCTTTATGCCCGCTGTTAAGATCAAGAGTGATGAGCCGGTATCCCGTAACACCCAGAACCTGAGTTTCGGAGAGATAAGTGTATTTCCTAAGTTGAGCGATTTTAGGTGAAGTGCCCCACCTTTCATATGGGTTAAGTTGTTGTTATATTTGTTTCTAACAAGAGCAAATATGGCAACTAACAACCACCCAAAAGATGGAAGGCACTTCATGAAGAATATCACGAAATCTCAGAATATCGCAAGCCGCAGAATTGACCGGATTGAAGTTACGAGCGACACACTGACAAGCAGAGCAGGTCTTACTCCATTTGTGCGGTATCTTGAGAAGGTGGATATTTATCCTCACCTTGAGCGGTTGTTCGGTTCCATACGGAAGAACAGCAAGAGCAATAAGATATCTGATATTTTCAAGCAGTTATTCTGCTTCCTTGCAGACGGGACAAGCCGACACATCTCACGCTTTGATGAACTGAAGAAGGATGATGGCTATGCAGCAGGGATAGAATGTTCTTTCAAGGACATGTTGTCATCCCATTCAGTGAAGAGATTTTACCGGAAGTTTTACGACTGGAACTACTTCAAGTTCAGGGAATTGCTGCAGAAGCTCTTCATCTGGCGGCTTCAGATAGAAAAACCCTCAATTATCATTCTTGGGATTGATACCATGGTGATGGACAACAATGATGCACAGCAGCGCCATGGAGTAAAGCCCACCTACAAGAAGGTGAAGGGCTTCCAGCCCCTTCAGCTCAACTGGATGGGTTTTATGATTGATGCGGTATTCCGTAGTGGAGATAAGCACAGCAACCACTCGGATACGGTGAACAAGATGATAGAACATGTTGTCAGGCAGATCCGGAAGCACTACAGCACAGAAGTGCCGATACTTCTCAGGTGTGACAGCGGGTTCTTCGATCAAGAGCTGTTCGAACTGTATGAGAAGGATCTCGGCATAGGCTTCATCTGCAGTGGGAAGTTATACGCAGACATCAAGGATTATGTCTCAAAGGTTTCCGGAGAGTTCTGGCCTGAGAAGCTTGAGGATAACAACAGTGAATGGAGTTACCTTGAATTTGCTGATTGCCGAAAAAGCTGGGACAGATTCAGAAGAGCGTTCTTCTGCACTCTGAACATTGAAGACGGACAATATCTCTTTGACTTCGCAAAACCGGACAGCATCATCTACACCAACATCGGTCTTGGTGATGACATCGACAGACAGCTTATCCAGGCAGGTCATGAAGATATGCTCAAGGCCACTTCAATCATCAAATGTCATCATAACCGTGGGAACGATGAACTTGTAAACAGAGCAGTAAAGGATTTTGCTTCAGAGAAGCTTCCCTTCAAACAGTTCCGCATGAACGCTGCCTGTTATTATACGATGCTGACAGCCTTCTTCCTCCTGGAAGCCTTCAAACAGGATACTTGTGAGGGTATTATTCCAATGACTGCCTACTCCACCACAATCCGCCGCAGGCTGTTCGACATCGCCGGTAAGATTGTCCGTCATTCTGGAGAGATCATTCTCAAGGTAACCACAGCAGTGATGGAATCGCTGAAGCTTGATATACTCTGGCAAAGATGTAATAACCCCCCGCTACAATTCACCTGGGCATAGCCCGGGTATCTGCTGGACAAGTCTGCTTCACCCGAAGCAGTCGCAGAAGATTATGAATAATCTGGTAAATCTCAACTATTCATGCATTTGTATTCAGAAATGCTAAAGAATAATCCCCACGACTGAGAAATTATCAGATTGACTGGAAAGCAGAGGTGATTTATGATGATTTGTAAGTGAAAACAAGCGAACCGCTCAATTTAGGTATTTATAGAAAATGTTTTCCAGCTCATCAGTACTGAAATTCTGAGCGGATGATGTAAGACAGCATATTGACGCCAGTAAAAGAATTATGATTTTTAACATGATAATCAATCCTTCGTTAGACATGCTGGTAGAATCCTTCTGAGTGATGTGCGAAGCCCTTAATTGAAATATATGACCAACGTATCTTAGGGAAAAGTACAAACTGGATGCTTAACCGTAATGGAGATGGCGAGTTGGCCAAGGACAATGCAGGTCAATATTGACCACATTGCCAGGAAGCTCTACGCCGATGAACAGTTCAGTGAGGAGATAAGTGAGCCTGTCTATGCTCTGGATTCAACCACGATATCACTTTCTCTTACCTTATTCCCATGGGCTGGATTCAGGAAGACAAGGAGCGGTATCAAGCTACATACCATCATGGAGTTACCAAGCTCTATCCCCACAGTAATTGAGATTAAAGAAGCCAGACAAAATGATGTTAACATTCTTGATGAGTTGATTCTGGAACCGGGTGCTTACTACATCATGGATAGGGCTTATGTTGATTTTGAGCTGCTATACAAGATTACATGATCCGGTGCATTCTTCGTTACCAGAACCAAGCGTAACATCAAACTGAAACGTCGGTATTCCAGGCAAAAGGATTCCTCCATGGGCATAATCTCTGATCAGATTGTTATTGCTGAATCTGAGAAGCTTGCCAACATGTATCCGGCTCCGTTTCGTAGAGTTCGGTAAGGGCCCCAGAAGATGGAAAAGTATACGGATTCCTGACAAACAATTTTGATCTATCTGCACATCTTATAACAGAGTTATACATGGGGCGCTGGTAAATCGAACTGTTCTTCAAGTGGATCAAGCAGCACATCAGGATCAAGTCGTTTTTCGGATACACCATAAATGCTGTGAAGACCCAGATCTGGATAGCTGTATCGGTTTACGTTCTGGTTGCAATTATCCGGAAGAGACTTGACCTGGAACAGTATAGTCTCTACAATATTCTACAGGTTTTGAGTGTTACGCCATTTTGTTATGATGAACTCACATAACTATTTAAGGACAGTGAGTTACAGTTCGAAGATAATAAAATTTCTAACCAGTTGTCACTCTTCGACTTATAATGAGACACTAGTGAGTTTTCATATATTTACTGTATTTGTACTTAATTCAAAAAGGAAGAGAGGTTGAATTATGGGAACGCCAACAAAGAAAATGGTTTTTGCTGCAATGGTCCTGGTTATCGTCGGCTCGGCGCTGGGCGACGATTGGCAGATCACCACAGTTGACTCGGATGGAAATATGGGACAGGAAGCATCAATTGAGCTAGATTCCAACGATGATCCACATATTGCGTATTTTGGTGGTAGTGGGACTCTTCAAGTGAAATATGCACACTGGAACGGATACTCTTGGGATAAAACAATTGTAGATACAGGCGGCACTATGGATTATCCATCACTTGGACTTGATTCCAACGATTATCCGCATATTTCGTATGGTGATGGTGGAAGTGGGTGGCTATCTTTGAAGTACGCCCGCTGGAACGGAACCACCTGGGAAATCACAACTGCAGATCCAGTTGGGGGGCAAACTTCGTCAATTGCAATTGATGGCAGCGATTATCCGCATATATCACACTATGACTATTTTGGTGGAAATTTAAAATATACCTACTTTAACGGATCATCTTGGTACAGTTCCGTGGTGGATGAATCAGGAGATGTGGGGCTTTGGACATCAATTGCACTTGAAACTACATCAGCTAATTATCCGCATATATCATACTATGATCGCACAAATTACAATTTAAAATATGCTCGCTGTTACGAAACCTTCTGGGCCATCACATATGTGGATATACCGGGAGACGTGGGGATGCTGACGTCAATCGCGCTGGATTCCAGCGATTACCCGCATATATCATACTATGATAACACAAATAACGATTTGAAATATGCCTACTGGACCGGAAGCACCTGGATCGTCAATTCTGTGGATACATCAGGAGATGTGGGGGAATCCACATCAATTACTCTCGATACCAACGATAATCCGCATATATCATACTATGATCGCACAAATGAAGACTTGAAATATGCCCATTGGAACGGAAGCAGCTGGGAAATCACAACTGTGGATTATTCAATAGGAGAGTGGGGGCAATACCGAACCACTTCAATAGCACTTGATTCCAACGATCAACCGCATATTTCGTACTATGATGAGATTAATCATGATTTGAAGTATGCCTATTACGGACCTACCGGAATCGAAGGTGGTGACGAACAGGCGGTTATTTCTTTCCAGCTTTTTGGAGCTTATCCCAATCCATCCTCTGGAAGCGTGGAAATCGGATTTGCAGTCAACTTCGCTTCAAGGATTGATCTAAAGGTCTACGATCTCTCCGGCAGGATCGTGAACTCAGTCGGCAGTGAATACGAAGAGGGGCAGCACAGTATGATATTTACCGATCTTGCGCAGGGAATATACTTCGCACACATGCAGGCCGGGGATTTTAGGGAGACTAAGCGATTCGTGGTTATTATTGACTAGCTCTGCTCCAGTTGTTCACTGATCTTCTAATAGATGTGTATAGAGAAACGTAGTGTAGCTACTGAATCTACAGAAGGGAGATATACATTTGCTGGCTCTAGGTTTCCCCGAATCAAGTGACCCTGACAGATTTCGGCGAGGAAGGAAGCCCGGATCCCACCGACGAGCAAAGGGTAGCGCTTCAGGATTCGGATCTGCAACAGATCACTGAAGCCTATTCAACCTGGATTACCGGTGATCGTAACCGAGACAATAACCATAATATAGAATCCCTGACAGGATTGGGATTACTTCTAACCGGGACATTCTTGCAGGTTTCATGAAGTCTCTTGAAGTCGCGGAAAAATCCTCAAGTATGCCCAAAATACAACTCAATGAAGACAGGTATTTCATGGAAGTCCAGATAAAACTCAGGCTGGTGGATTTCTCTCTGGTGAATCTTAACATAAGGAAACTGGATTTGCACCATTTTACCAAAATAACCCAAAACAGTATATCCGACCCAATATCATCCAATTTCGCTACGCGAAACTGACCACACTACCCAAACTCCGCAGCCGTCAATGAAGAAGCCCTCTGATCCATGCGAAACCCCACATTGGTACAAACCTCACCCATGAAGCAGGACGAGTTCGAAGAGTATTTGAACCATGCTTTCGAGATGATTGAAAAGGCAGATATCTTATGGTAGGACAGCGATATAGATGCGCGTATCAGATTGCAGAAAGCACTGTTTCCGGACGGTTTGATGTACGATTCGGAAAAGGGGTTTTTGAACCCACCTATGTCAAAGGCGTTCAGTCTTTTAGAATTACTGAACGCCTCTGAGTACGATTTGGTAGCGGGGACGGTATTTGGAACCGATGCGGAACACATATCACTTATAACGGCACATTGGATCTACATACAAGTAAAGCAAGGAGCTAGGAAAATGAAGCGGATAGGGAATGCCTTTGCGGAAGTCCTTTGTCCGGATGAAGTTCTTCGAGAAACCGATATACAGGTATGCACAGAATATCGTCGATAACCATAGGTGAAGTACCTCTGTAAAGCATAAGAGGAGTGCATTCAGGATAATCATCTCTGAATGATTTCAGAGGTTTTAAGTCTCCGCTTCTAATTTCTGCAGTGTTCTTCACTTCAATTGCCCGGAAACATCCGGTCCCGTACAGAATAAAGTCTACCTCGGTGCCTGATCTGGTCCTCCAGTAATACAGTTTCACATCCTGTCTTCTGTAGTCTGACCATGCTCTGAGATGCTGAAATACCAGACCTTCAAGAGCTGCACCGTTGATTTCCTCAGGACTGTCCAACGGTCCCTTAGGTCTGAGGCTTCTGAATACTCCAGTATCAAAATAATAGAATTTTGGATGCCATATTACAGCGCGCTTTGCTCTTCTTTGGAAGACCGGAACCCTCGAAGCCAGGAGCAGATCCTCCAGGATTGAGATGTAGCCTTCAACAGATTTTCTCTGAACACTGCATTCCCTTGCGACATTACTGATGTTGAGAACCTGCCCGTGGGAAAAACTCACAGCTTCAAGGAACCTGGAAAAATTACCGAGATTTCTCACAAGGCTTTCCATCATTACCTCTTCCCGAAGATAGATTCCTACATAGCTTTTCAGTATATCCGAAGGCGCGGATGAATCCCATACAACGGGGAGCATTCCCTGTTCTAGGGCAGTCTCGAGTGAGAAGTGTTTCCCCAGTTCACCCGCCATGAAAGGATGCATTATTCGTAGAAGAGCTCGTCCCGCCAGCATATCCACACCGGTATGCTTGAGTTTTCGCGAGCTGGAACCGGTGAGTATGAACTTGTACCCCCGTTTAAGCTCCATTATGGAGTGTACAACCGATAACAGTTCAGGTGCTTTTTGGACTTCATCGATTATTATCGTGGCTCCATCAGGTTGACCCAGTGTGTATTCCTTGAGCCTTTCCGGCTTTGCTGTATAAGCTCTCAGAACATCTGGAGCGAGTAGATCAAGCCTTGCAGCATTGCTGTATTCCTGAAGGCACCAGGTTGATTTACCGGTACCTCTTGCACCAAAGAGAAAGAAACTTTCATCAGGAGGTTGCTTAAGAAATCGAGGTGCTAATTCCATTATACCCCTTAATTCGGAAATTGTAATGCCATTTTACGACCGAATTATAGTGATTGTCTACCAGGGATGCAAGTGTCGGCAGTTCACGGATTGAGTCACGATTTATGCGTCCGATCCGGAAAAAGAGAAAACCCCGGCATGAAGCCGGGGTTAGATTTGGTAGCGGGGACGGTATATGCACCCGATTCGTACACAATTCCAACAGTATCCGTTCAGTGGATTTACAAAGGAGTAAAACAGGGAGCCAAGAAGCTAGAACGACTTGGCATCATAGCCTGAATCAAGCAAATCTTTATGTTCTCAAAATAGCGTCATTTGCGTCATCAGCGTCATAGAAGAATAAAGACACAGTCTGTGGTACCCCGTGGTGGAAGTATTCCGAACTGTAACCGTGGCTGGAAATGAGTTCTAAACTCTGATATTTGGTACCCCGTGGTGGACACTCTTAGAACTTTTGTCTTTACGGGAGCTTGAGCTCTTGAATTGACACTTGGATTTAACTCGAATCGGTCAAGATAGAGATATCAGTTCATTAAGCTAATACTGATGATATGCACAATATACATTTTGATTATAGCAACTCTACCAGAGGATGTGAAAGATATTATAATTACTTGCAGGAACAATATTAGCGAAGCTATTATACATCCGAAGGAGGTGATAAGTATGAAAAGACTGCTACCACTTTTCTTAATCGTTGTATCCTTTACTGCCACAGCATTTCAGATCACATATCAGAATCCCTTCATGGAATACCCGTTTCATACCACTCAGGCAGATGATGGAGTTGTCATCATAGTCATCAATCATTGCGATCCGATTCAGTGGGAGTACGGAATTCCTCTGGGTTACAGATCCTTGAGGGAGCTCTGGGACAGCATGTGCAGTGAGGATGCCCACTTCACCGTAAGGGCCGGAGATGAATTTCTGATCTACAGCCAGAATACCCTCTCCTATTCAAAGGGAGACCAGAGATACACCATCATTGTATATCCTGAGGAGCTGTGGGCCATCATGAGCCACTACCACAGGCCACTATCACAAGCAACAAGTGAGGTTTCCATGCAGGCATGGTTCCCGGGCATGGATGAAGCGGAAACAGCATTCATCACAATCCATGATCCTGCTATGTCAGTGATCCAGGTTCTCCTGCAGAGGGGGAGAGAAAACGTTCAGTGAGCTGTGTATCAGCTACTGTGTAGAACTAATCATTCCGCACATTCTAGAACGTATATTTCTTCCCCGATTCTGAAAAGTTAAGGTTCAACACATTTGCAGGTCTATGCATGTTCACAGTTCCTCCAGGTTTCTCCCTAATGCTGAAACAGCATCTGCAAATGGGTAGTGCTATTTCTGCAAGGTCACCGAATTGGGAATGGTAATAGAGCCACCCCTTTTTGAACTTTGGTACCCCGTGGTGGACGCTTTTCGAACTCTAGCAGAAGCTTAATAACCCCAAAAGACAACATTCCTTGACCTCTTGTTATACGCTCTTTTTTCTCATAGAATAAATGCTAAAGCAGAATTAAGCAGCCACTATTCGATTTTTTTGAAAGAGAGTACGCATGATTGATTTACTGAATCAAGGGTGGGTTGGATCCGTCTTTGGAATACTGGGTGCGCTTGTGGGTGTTGTAGGTATTGTTCTGTACCGAAACTCTAGAATTGGAGCACGACCCACTTGCCAGATGAAGAGCCTGCACCTTATCGGTAAAACGGAACAGGAACTGCCTGACGAAGTTGAAATTCTGTTTGAAGGTAAAGCAGTTCCGTCTTTGAGCTCTACTATGCTCTACCTTTGGAACGCTGGTAAACAAACCGTTCGTGGTAACCAAATAGTAGGAGACGACCCTCTACGGTTCGAACTACGCCCCCAGGACAGGATTTTAAAGGCACTTGTTGCCACCCGAACGCGTGCCGTCAATAAAGTACAGGTGACTACTCCTGAAGATATGCAGAACAAAACATTCATTTCTTTTGACTACCTTGATCCTGGAGATGGAGCACGTATCGATATTTTGCATACTAGGGAGTTTGATAAATCGAAGGTGCTTGGCTCAATTCGGGGAATCCCTAAAGGTGTTCAAACTATATCCAGACTGGAATCTTCGGGGACTTTCAATCGATATTTATCGATATTTTTAAGGAAGACTAAATATTATCTATATATTATTACAATTCTGGGTTCTGTCTCTGTTCTGCTTAGCGTCCTTCCGTCGAGTTGGATTGCTCCAGTAATAAATATTCTCGATTCTAGTTCGAATGGAGATTCGACCTCCTACTCCGATTCTCGAATCGGTTTTTTTGTGGTCGGCTTTTTATACCTGATAATCCCTCTCATGTTTGCACTGAATCGAAGAAAGCGGTACCCATCGATGCTGGACAAAACGAAAGAAGACACAGACTGTATTAGCGGAATGACTAAGGATTAGCCTTATCTTTACGCCCTAAATCTTCCTTTTGAGTATTTTTTCCTAAAACAAAAATGGAAACCATCGCAAGGAGATCAGCTCCTAAAATAATCGATTGACGTTAGATATTATGCTGTTGTGTATGAACTATTTAGATTATAGTTAATATATGCCTTTCAATAACTACTCTTTATGGTATCTATTCTTCTTTCAACCAGATCTATCGTTTCTATAGATATACGCTTAAGCAATCTACACATATTATTAATATCATGTACTTTTCTTTGGATTCTCTTTCTTCTTACTCCGAATGGATCCATATCAAGCTCATGCACTATTTCATTTCTAGCTTTAAACACATTAGCGATCTCTTTTTTCTTAGAGACAATATATGCATCATTTATATCTAGTAATTTCGCTACATTGAATAAAGCATCAAGACTTTGCATGCTTCCATTAAACCGAGTGAAAACATATTGCTTCACAATTTCTTCCAGCGGTTCATCCGCAAGTAGAACTTCAGTTACAATGTTTCTATGATCCTGCTTTTGAGGATTACTAATTGCTTCCTTCAATATATTACTCAAATGTTGTTTTAATCTATCAGAAACAATAGGATCCTGTCTACTAGCCATATATGGTATAGCTC
>JAUVUL010000154.1 GCA_030600975.1 Candidatus Aegiribacteria sp. | reverse complement strand
GTGGTACCGATGTTATCACCCAGGACCAGATAGAAAGCCCCCTGCAGATTGATAAGCCCGGCTCCGGCAAGCGTCATGGTTAATCCAACCGTGGCGCTTGAACTCTGAATAATAGATGTCAGAATCGTTCCAGCAAAGATTGCCAGAAGAGGATTTGTACTGAAATTCATGAAAAAATTCTGCACGGCCAAGCTGGTCTTAAGAGGGCCGAGAACATCCTTCATAAGTGTCATACCGAGGAAAATAAGGCCAAGACCAACTACAACCTTACCCCAGAACTGAATACGGCGAGTCCTGGCAAAGGCGTACATCGCGAAACCGACTGCAACTATGGGCAAGGCGTAATGCGTTACTTTGAACGCTATCAGCTGTCCTGTAACAGTTGTACCGATATTGGCACCGATTATTACACCAACGGCCTGTCTGAGAACGATCAGGCCGGAATTAACGAAACTCACTGCTATCACTGAAGTGGCGCTTGAGCTTTGAATGACAGCTGTCATAAGGGCGCCTGCCAACAGTCCCAGCATCCTGTTGCTGGTTATCTTTTTGAGTATGTTCCGCATCTTGTTCCCGGCTACGGTCTGAAGGGATTCTGACATCATCTTCATACCAAGCAGGAAAATCGCCAGACCACCAAGAATCTGAAAGATAATGCTCTGTAAATCAACTGCCAGAGCAGAGAAATGAATTCTCTCCTCAGTACCGTCGGGAAGGAATACTCGCGCTTCAACTTTGTTATTGCTGGTGCTGCCGGCCAGCCTCAGTGAAATAGCAGCGCATCCATCAGAGTCCGTAAGGATAAGTACCGTTGAAAAGGCTCCCGACAGTGTATCTCCCTCCAGTATCAACGGATCTTCGCCTTTAAAAGGATATGCAAGTGTGCCGCCATCGGAATTTATCTCGAATTCCACGGCCACTCCAGCAACAGGTCTGTTGCGGGAGTCAGTCACCCGGATCAGGAGAGGCTGTTCCAGCAAGGTTTCTATTTTGCCATTCTGGGAATTACCGAATTCCTCGACAGTGAAATTCTCCGCTGCAAGCAAAGAGAAGATGGATATCAGGAGAATCAGAGCTGTTCGCATGGCAGTCTTTCAACTCCAAGGCACATCGGCTACTGAGCAATCGTGTACCTGGTTAAACCGGATTGAAGAGCAATCCCGAGTATATCTCAATTGAATATCGATAAATCAGAACACCTATGACGGTGAGAATATACTAAAAATCAGACTGCCGGGAATAAGTTATCTCGAAGAGCAAATCGCAAACATCAACCGGATCGGCTGTTTGATTATTACCCCATGAGTTATTATACTGATTATGAATACATTTTCAGCCCTTCTGCGCAGTCTTAGAATAAGATCATGGACGAAGAATCTCTTTGTCTTTGCCGGGATTCTTTTCGCAAACCTATGGAGCGATCCGGAAGCGGTGGGTATAACCGCTCTTGGAGCACTGGGATTTTGTCTGCTGTCCAGTTCGGTATATCTGATAAATGATATAGCTGACCGGAAGCGTGATATCAACCATCCTGAAAAGAAGGACCGGCCGATAGCATCCGGAGCACTTCCCGTTCCAATGGCTGCGGTGGCTGCAATTCTACTTGCAGCGAGTGTACTTATCGGATCCTGGATACTGGCACCGACTTATGCAATGGTTCTCAGTGTCTATTTTGCGATGCAGTTGTGTTATTCCTTTAAATTGAAACATGTGGTTATTCTTGATGTTCTTATCATAGCCACCGGATTCGTTCTCAGGGCAATAGCAGGAGTAACACTGGCTATGGATGCCGGATATACTGATGTATCCATATCTTACTGGCTTATCGTATGCACCTTCTTTATTGCTGTTTTCCTCGCCTTCGCAAAACGACGCTCCGAGGTCATCTCCCTCGGCAAGGATGCAGCTGACCACAGGGAGATCCTGGAAGAATACAGTATTCCTCTGCTCGATGAAATGATGGGAATAGCTACAGCAGCAAGTATTATTGGATACTCGATATACTCCGTAAGCGAAAGAACTTTAGAACTGGTATCCACCAGGCTCTGGCTGACCATTCCGTTCGTGACTTACGGCGTCTTCAGATACCTTTATCTTATCCATATTAAGGGTCACGGTGGAAGCCCCGACAGGCTGCTTCTTTCGGACAAACCGCTTCTTATCAATATCCTGCTCTGGGTCATTACGGTAGCTCTTGCTCTGACACTGTACCCGGGCACTGCATCCCTCTCACCGTGATAATCACACTTGAGGCCAGGGCGAAGATCAACCTGGGATTGAGGATCCTGGGCAGGCGACCTGATGGCTTTCACAACATACGAAGCGTTTTCCACGAGATCTCACTGTGCGACATACTCCGTATCTCCGCAAAGCCTGGAAGCGGCGTGATATCGTTATCATGCTCAACCGTGGAAATTCCATCCGACTCATCTAACCTCGCATGGAAGGCGGCTGATGCCTTCCTGAACAGCACTGGAGAATTACTGGATGTAAGAATTGAACTTGAGAAGAATATCCCTTCCTGCGCGGGTCTGGGGGGTGGAAGCAGTGATGCTGCAGCCGTCCTGAATGGGCTCAGTCAGCTTACCGGCATAAAGGACATTGATCTCAGTAAAATCGCAGAAACCCTGGGAAGTGATGTGCCGTTTTTCATCAAAGGCGGCGCTGCTTTAGTAGAGGGTCGGGGTGAACGGTTGTCCCAAGTCCCTGTTATTCCATTCCATGCGGTTCTCTTGCACCCGGGTATAGAGGTATCCACTGCCTGGGCATACAGCGCCTGGGACAAGAATATGAGTACATCCTTGACAAACAATACTATGATTAGGCATTATTCAGCCTCGTCAGCAGTATGGCATGAGGGTAAGCCTTTCCCGCATAATTTGCGGAATGACTTCCTTCCACTGCTTGAGAAACACTTCCCTGAAATTACGGAGCTTGCACAGTTCATGACAGATTGTAAGTGTGAAAACTGGGGTTTGTCGGGATCAGGGCCAACTTTTTACGCTCTCTTCAGCTCGAAGAGCAGGGCGCATAGTTTCTCGAGAACACTGCATAGGGATTTTACCATATGCAGATCAGCAGAAACTGCTGGGGCGTCGTCAAATGGTTAAGACACAGGGTTTTGGTCCCTGCATTGGGGGTTCGAATCCTCCCGCCCCAGCCACTGTCCCGGAGTAACCGGGAGGGAGAAAGGATATAGTAATGCCTGAGAAATATTCACTGATAATCACCGAACGCACCGAGTTCGGTTCCAGAGTAGCAAGAAGACTCCGCCGCTCCGGATCCGTACCGGCTGTTATTTACGGCAGAGGCGGCGGAGAACTGAAAGTCATGGTTATCGAAAAAGACTTCATGGACTCGATAGGTTTCTCCACCTCAACCGGAATAATCAACCTGAAAATGGGCAGAAAATCTCCGATTACTGCTATCATCAAGGATGTCCAGTGGGACATAATTACAGACAGACCGGTTCACATTGATTTTCTGAGGGTATCCGCGGACCAGATAGTTTCCATCCCGGTTCATGTACACCTTGAGAATATTCCACTTGGCGTTAAAATGGGTGGAGTACTCGAACATACTCTTCATGAGATCACCATAAAGGTAAGAGCAAAGGATATCCCATCATCTATAAACCTTAATGTTGAAGATCTGGACATTGGAGATTCCGTGCATCTTTCCGAGATCACGCTGCCTGAAGGCATAACCCTTGACATGGATGATACCCTTGTGGTCGCTTCCGTTGTAGCGCCCAGTGTCGCCAAGGTCGAGACCGAGGAAGCTGCGGAGGAAGAACTTCTTGAAGGTGAAGAAGCCCCTGCCGAAGGTGAAGAAGTTACCAAAGGAGAAGAGAAAGAGGGATCTTCAGAATCCGGAAAGGAATAATACTTGTCAGTTCCCCGTCTTGTTGCCTGCCTTGGTAATCCCGGGGAAAAGTACAGAATGACGTGGCACAACGCCGGCTTCTGGGTAGCCGATATACTGGCACTGGAAGCCGGCGTTCATTTCATAAATGCAGGTCTTTTCAATGCATCAATTATCCCGGATGGCCCGGATCTTATCAAGCCTGCTGTCTATATGAACAGAAGCGGCAGAGCCATTGCGGCTTTTCTTGACAGCAAGGGTTACAACGCTGATGAACTGCTGGTAGTATGTGATGATATCAATCTCGAACTCGGAAGGCTTCGATTGAGGGACAGCGGCTCTCATGGAGGCCATAACGGTTTGAGGAGTATTATAGACTCTCTGGGGACCGAATCATTTTCAAGACTGAGACTGGGTATCGGCCCCCCGCCGGACGGAGACGACCTCGCCGATTACGTTCTTGATAGAGTACCTGAAAAGCTGGAGGAGGAAGCTTCTGTTATGGCGCACAATGCGGCAGACTGTGTAATGTTTTACCTGACAGAAGGACTGACCTCCGCCCAGGAAAGGTATAACAGAAAACTGGATACTTAATCAGGATTACCATAATGATGCCGACTGCATGGCAGCCGGCATCCATTCCGTTTCAACTCTTCTACTGAGCCATCGCTCCGAACACCTGGATCGCCTGCCCGATGAATGCGGACAATCCCGTACCTGAAACCCTGAATTGCTTGTATACGCCACCGCCGGTGAAATCGACTTCCACTTCCAGCCAGACGGGTTCAGCATCGATAGGCGGCACATCAAGGCCGGACATGGCCAATCCCATATTTACGTATCCCGGGATATTGATAAGCATCGCCATCTCGGAGGAGCTGGAGAAGTTCTGCATCTCCGGCATTGCGAAGGCGATCTCGCCCGGATAAGTTCCATCAATAAGGCGCGGTACTATTACTGGTTCAGGCGCCATTTCCATATAGAGAATTCCATCATGAACAGTCATCCAGGCTGTCCAGGCTACATTTTCTGCAAGAGGAGCACTGTTTTCGACATCCGGCTGCATGGCTGCCATGTCCATGTTCATACCGAATGTTACCCACTCCAGGCCTTCGTAATCGACATATTGTACATCTGAAAAGGTCAGTCCCGGCATATCCATGAACTCCGACATCATGGAGAACTGGAACTCGTAGGCTTCATTCACATCCTCGAGCTGCGTACCCTCAGGCATCTCGTAGACAGCTACGATGTGCATCGGGTTATCGGCATCGATCGTCATGGACATTGCCGTATTACTTGCAGCTTCCGCCCAGAAATTGAGCATGTCATGGGGAATTTCAACTATGTCCAGTGAATTGAGGATAGCGTTTATCGCAGCGATACTGGTTGATGGATCAAGGCTGACCCTGCCAGCCAGAACGTTACCTGCAGGGATCAGACCGGTCAGGTCTTCTATTTCAACAGGAACTATGTACTCATCCAGTGATGACCCTGGAACGAACTCAATGGAAGAGGATCCAGAAATGTACTCCGGCTCAAACGAGAGTACACAATTCATCGATTTCGTTTCAGTCAGCACAAGACCGATTGCATCGAAATACAGACCCATTACTTTCTCCATGAGTTCCATATCCATATTACCGTCAGCGCTCATTCCGGCAAGTATCTGCGGTTCAATCATCGCGAGCTGGCTTGCCATCATGGGACCGAATGATTCAATATTCGCATATAGATAAAAGCTGCCGTCGGGTATTCCCGGCAGATTTGACGGAAGGCTTCCGTCGATGTTTTCCAGCATGTTCTTAAGTCCTGCTCTGCTGCCGGCTCCTAGAAGCAGCCCATCCGTGTGGCAGAAGTATATATTT
>JAUVUL010000250.1 GCA_030600975.1 Candidatus Aegiribacteria sp. | reverse complement strand
GGCCTTATACATATCGACTATGATCTATGCATAGACTGCGGCCAGTGCTTTATTCAGTGCCATGAGTACGGGCTCTGGTCAATAATGAAGGAGGTGGTTGCTGAATGAAAACACTAATACCAGCAGTTATACTTGTTCTTGTCTCAACTGTTACAGCTTCCCTTACATTCTCGCAGGATGCCGGCGGAAGCATGATACAATGGGAACAGTTCGAAGGCAGTTTTGGCTCTCTGGTGATTCGCTGCTCGGAGACATCGTATGTATCCGAAGATCCCGAATGGGGAGTAGTTCTCGCGACCATATATCCCGATTCAAACGGGGTATTTCCGACATCTGTCCAGATTCCGGCGGCATTTGTTGTTGATCCGGATAAGTGTATTGCATGTAGCATATGCATAAATCAATGCCCTACAGATGCAATAACAGGGGATATAGATGGAAAAGCTGTTATCGATCCTGGTCTGTGCATAGCCTGCGGAATATGCTCAAATGTATGTCCTGTGGATGCTATTTTCGCCCCATCTTCTGTCTTGCATTACGGTCTGTTCGGAGTTGATGATGAGGGTATTGAGGAGTTCATCCAGGGGTCAGTTCAATGACCCGAAGAGCAATAATAGTAACAGCCGTTTTACTGATTCTTGCCACCGTTGCGCTGGCCGAAACCTTCTTCAGGGTTGACCGTTCCGTATGCACAGGATGCGGTGACTGCGAAGAGGTATGCCCTGTGGACGCGATAGAAGTAATCGATGGGAAGTCTCACATAGACCCTGAAAAATGCATAGGCTGCGGGTTCTGTCAGGGGGTGTGCAGTTATGACGCGATTCGTTAAGGCGCTCGCTGTAATAGCGGCCGTGTTCATTTTGTTCATCGCCTGCAAAGGACCTGTGGAAAGCACACAGCTTCTTGTCAATACTGATAACTGTACCGGGTGTGGAGAATGCATGGAAGTCTGCCCCTACAACGCCATTGAGATCATCGAAGGCGATGCTGTTATTGACCCCTCCCTGTGTCACTTCTGCTACAGGTGTGTGGAAGAGTGCCCGGAAGGAGCGATATACTGATGAGAATTTCAATATTTCTCTTCGTTCTTCTGCTTCCGGCACTTGCACTGGCAGTGTCCGTTGATGGGTGGATGAATGTCCAGACGGGAGGGGACAGTCTATCTCCCCAGATGGGCAGGCTGGATCTGGGGGGTCTGCTGAAGGGCGGCAACTGGAGCCTTGTAGTGCACCAGAGGTTTTCCCATGAGGACAGTACAGGAATTGTGCCAAGGATACTGAATTCCTACAGCAGGACAGATATAGATTTCTTGATTGAGGCCGGACCTGTAAGCATAAATCCCGATGTCTGCTGGACTGTGGATATTGGTGACAAAAAGCCGGAAATTGTTCTGCCCGGAGAGGCTGGTATTGCTTACAGAGATGGTTTCATAAGACCCGGTCTTGGTATTGAAGCTGATGTTTCGGAGGAGATTCACCTTTTCGCAAGAGGTCTGTACTGGAACAGGGATCTCAAGCAGGAAGATGATTACGATCTCGCATGGACTGAAACCCGCCTAATCGGTGGCGTGACCTGGGATTCCCCCTGGGGCACCTCTCTTACCGTAGCCGGTTTAAACCATAAAACAAGTTCGGATTTCATAGATTACGAGGCCACCTGGAGCAGAATGGACGTCAGGGTTGCGGTGCAGCCACAATCACTTCCCGTAAATATGTTTGTCAGCGGGGATGTGACCTATTCCGCCTACGATGGCTCGGACTTTCTGGATCACGATATCGCCGACAGACTGACATCAAGGGTCAGACTTATGCAGATGGTCATTCCCTCAGTATCGGTAAACGCAACTTTTGAATCTGTTATCGATTTCGATGACGGTATTACAAGATCAGCATGTACGTCGGCTGAATCGAGAATAGTATACCGATTCATGAGATCACGTGACATTACTTCCGCAATAGTGGTCTTCGGTAAACTCTCCAGATCATCAATAAGAACTGAACGGGCGGGTGTTTTCTCAAGGATTAACCTCTACAGAGGACTTTCATTCCTGTTCGATGCTGAAGCGCACGTTACTCCGACATCAGTGACGGGAGCAGGCCCTGACAGAAAGAGGTATGTGTTCGGTCCGGGGTTTGAATACCAGTTCGGGAATACCGCGCGAATATGGGGCATAATCGAGCAGGAGAGAACTAACCTGGAGAAGAATCAGAACTGGTGGCGCTTCAGAGCAGGGCTTGAGTTCTATCCCGGATATTTCAATATCTGACAGCCCGTTCGAAACCGCTGAGTTCAGAATGCAGGAACATGGTAAACTGCCCATGCCAATACAGTGAAGGGAATTTCCTTTGTTTGAAGGATTAAGTACCGGGCTGACCCTGGGACTTGCCACAGGAACGGCCTGTCTTGCCTCATGCGGTCCAATATACGCTTCCTATCTGATGGGCGAGAGACGAACAGGGCTTCAATCTTTGTGGGTGATTCTCAAACTGAATGGCGGCAGGTTCATAGCCTACGCCATCTTCGGTGCTCTGGTGGGGATGCTCGGAGGCGCAATACCGACTAACGTAAGGATTCCTCTTACCCTTACGGGATATATACTCTTCTCCCTCTATCTGCTTCTGTCAGTCGTGAGGGTGCGCAAAAAATGCACCGGTTGCCACACGGGGAAGGTGCTTAAAATAACGAGAAGCCCTTTTCTGCTGGGAATTCTTACAGGCTTTTCGGTGTGTCCCTCTTTTCTTATCGCGCTCACAGGGGCTTTTGGATCAAGTGGACCCGTCAACGGTATGATGCTCTTCATAGGCTTCTTTGTGGGAACCACGGTCTATATGCTTCCTTTTGCTCTCTTCGGTCTTCTAACCACGAAGGACTGGATCACTAAGGCTGCCAGGATGATAGCGGTAGTTGTAGCAATATATTTCGGAGCCATGGGAATTCGAGGTCTTGCAACATGGATTACCCGGCCATCCCTGAGAAGTCTGTACGAGCAGACTGCAGTAGAAACGTCGGGAATATCGGACGCTGAAAGAAGTAACATCTTCTCCGTAGAGGACTCAGATACGCTGTACATCATATCCTTCAGTGACGATAATGATGATATGGGAAGTCAGCTTGCAGAAGATATGACGGAATCAGGACTGCCTCCAATCAAACTTGTGAAGACAACAGCGGACAGCTGGCGTGAAACAGTGGCTCCAATTCCCGGGCTTTCAGCAGTAATAGTTCCACATTGGGTTGACGACAGATCCGGTGCCGGAACTATGCAGTGGCAGGAAGCCTTTACCGCGTATCTGGTTGATATGCAAATGAGAACATTTGCCGTTGAGTATCAGCCCTACTGCGCTGACAGAGTGAGAGGAATTCAGTCTTTTCTGGAAAGGTACAGTTTCAGATGTCACCCCGATTCAGGATTTGTTTTCCTGATGATGAACCCTCTGACCTGTTCCCCCTTGGAGTGTTCAACCTGTGTTATTCCTCATTAGATTAGTGATGTTGCATAATCTGATATTCAATGTGTAAGGAGTGAATATGCCAGAAAAAGCCTCATGCGGTTATTCCGGCCCTAAGGTAAAATCCGATTGCAGGATTTCATACGAGAATACGGACACTGAACTCCGAATAACAGTGAATACTGAAGCATCAAAGGAAATTCTTGAGAAAGCTGTCACGGATACTGCAGTACGGATGGGCATTTCCCGAGGTACGGTGGAGGTGGAGGACTGCGGATCTGCCTCATTTGTTGCTGCTGCAAGGTTTGAGGCTGCGGTCAGAAAAGTGCTTGGAAATAATTTTCCCCCCCTTCCTCCAGCCCGGTATATAGTGCCTTCAGGAAGGAATATTCCAAGGAGGTCAAGACTTTACGTTCCCGGTAACCGTCCAAGGTTCATGGTGAAAGCTATGTCTTCAGGAGCTGATGGTATTATTCTGGACCTTGAGGACAGCGTATCTCCCGATAGAAAATTCGAAGCAAGGATTATGGTAGCTCATGCACTGGCGAACCTTGATTTCGGCGACATGGAGGTAATGGTCCGAATAAACCAGGGTGAATACGCTATTGATGATCTTGAGTGGATAGTGCCGCAGCCGGTTCAGCATATTCTCATTCCAAAGGTGGAAATTCCCGACCAGGTTTCCATAGTAAGGGATATGGTGGAGAAAGTCTCGGAGCTCTGCGGCCGGGAAGCGGGAGTATGGCTGATGC
>JAUVUL010000273.1 GCA_030600975.1 Candidatus Aegiribacteria sp. | reverse complement strand
GAATCTGTCAAGATCCAGCATCAGGATGCTCGTTGAAGTGGTATCTCTCCTGCCCCTTTCAAGCTCTATGCTCAACTCCTTGAGAATGGCGGCATGGTTCAGCAATCCCGTAAGGCTGTCGATCCTGACAAGATACTTAAGGCGATTATTGAGGTCTATCAGTTTCTTCTCCAGCTGCGCGGTTCTTACCCCAACACCAATTCTGGCCTTAAGTTCTGCTGAGTTTGTTTTCTTTGAGATATAATCGTTTGCACCGGCCTTGAGAGCCCTGCTGATGTCATCTGATCCTTCCCTTGCACTGTTAATGATGATATAACAGACATTTTCAGTATCAAGCATTCGGATTTCCCGGCAAACTTCTATACCGTCCATACCGGGCATCATCCAGTCAAGCAGAACTACGGAGCATTCTTTCTGCTTAACACTCTCAAGGGCATCCTTACCGTTATTTACAGTAACGGGCTCATATCCGAGATCAGTCACAACCTTCGAGAGAATCTTCCGGCTTATCGGGTCGTCATCCGCAATAAGTATCTTCATACCATCACCAATCGGTAGAATTCTTACCAATATTAACCGACTGGAACATAGAAACAAGACCCGCACTCAGTACCTGGAGCATTCATAAGGGATAATTCATGGGAGGTTTAATCAGGGATCCTGATTGAAAAATGCCGACAGCTGTTTGAAGAGTTCCGGGGCTTTATTTTTCATCATTTCGGGTTTTTCAAAAAATGCTTCGACAGAACAAGCAAAGAATTCTGCTGGATTTGTACCGGCGTACTGGCGCAGCATGGACTTCCCTTTATTAACTCTCTCGAACTCCTTATGCATCACTTCTATCCATGGTCGATATGCCCCCAGTGAGAGCTCATCTGGAACTCCATCGGGACGGTATCCGTCAAGCACATGTGCGAATTCGTGATAACCAACATTGTAACCGTCGTTATCGTGCTGAAATCCGCGAAGGAGGTGCGGCAGGGACAGGATTACGTTCCCCGAGGAATGTACAAGTCCAGCCGCCGCTGAATCACAGCCCCGGAGGTCGGTCGAATACGAACCATCGGTCCTGAAACCTCCTGGATAAATAAGAATATCACCGAAATCCCTGTACTCCCATTCCGGCCTTCTGAAAATAAGACGGATGGCAGTTGCGGCAACCAGCAGCTGCACTTTTCTGGTGATCTCAACATTATCCACACCCGTAATGGTATGTTCCGCGAGGAATACTGCTATATCAGCCTCATAAGTCCGTTTGTCATCCTCGGACATCGAGCTGTAGAAGGTAACGTAGTTCGACAGAATAATCCTGTCCTCGTTGCTGAGTGGATTTTCTGAGATACTTTTCCGTCTTCTGTACTTTGGATAGTATACGCCCAGGAAATAAACGGCACCGACTGCGAAAACCGCAGGGACAGCTATCAGAGCCCTGCGTGTAACCAGGAACGGAAGGCTGAAAAGAAGGCAGGCCAGGAATGTTATTCCCAGCCTTGCCTCTATCTTCCTGCGTGGAAAAATCTCCATGCAGTCTATACCTCTTTAATGAAATGCCGTTCTACGTGAATACGCTTCAGTTCCATTTTAAAGATCTCCCTGTCCGTCTGCTCACTTTCCAGTTCCTCACTGGCTTCATCGAGCCTGTGCTTCTCAAGACGAAATGCTCTCCAGGCCTTGCTGTAGGCTTCCTTGAGAGCTACCAGCTCATCAGGCTCAACCTTGTCGCCCTCAGCCTTATCAGAGGCATCCCTCGCCTTTTCAAAGGCTATCCTTGCCTCAGAGGCAAGTTTGGTCTCTTCCTGGACTTCCTGCTTGAACTCCTCGATTTCATCTTCGCTGAAGCTCATCTCCTCCTTGATACCCTCTTCAAGTTCATCAAGCAGGGGCGACAGAAAAGATCTCATGTCCTCAATGAAACCTCGGTACCTCTCCACGGTTTTCCTGAGCTTCTTCTCCTTGCGGATATTGTGTAACTTGTTGAGTTTTTCCTGCCAGTCGTGCAGCTGTCGGACGCTGTCTACGAGATCTCGTCTCACAGCGTTCTTGTAGTGTATATCCGTCTTGAGTCTTCTCTCCATTGTTGTATGATCGTTCATTAATATGCTCCCTTTTAACAGATTAGAATATCATGCATTTTTCGCGCAGTTCCGATAAATGGCGCAGAAAAGGCTTTCTGTCAAGGTTGAAGGCGCTGGAATGATTAGAGGAATATTTCTAAACCCGCGCACGGGTCAAAGATATGATCTCCGATGTTGTTGCGGAGGAAGCTGCAGCCTATAAAAAGCTTCATTGGAGCCGATGACCATGAAATGCGCATTTCCCCTCTGTGTAGAGGCAGACTTCTTACCCATACAAGTCTGTAATCAAGCGCAATTCCGATGCGGCCCTCGAAGCTGTACTCTCCAAGCAATCCGAATCCCCACCCGGTAAGTGTACTCCTTCCATCCTCCGCAGGAAAGACTGCCTGGGCACCAAGCATCAGTTGCAGCGGTAAGTTGTAAACAAGCTGGGTTTCTATACCCGTGAAAAGAACCGAAAAAGTGCTGAATTCCTCCGAATTCACCCTGTGATACAGAATATCAAAAACAATGGGAGATGGAGTTCTGAGCAACACTCCGGTCATGTATCCAGAATTATTTTCCATTCCGGACAAACCGAACCTCATGTTCAGCGCCACAGGATTACCCGTGCCTTCAAGGATAGCCCTGACTCCTCCATTTTCAGCAGGATTGGAATTGTACCTGACTTTGATAGCTGTAATGATCCTGATGATGTCCCATGAATCGGAACAACCGGTCAGGAAACATCCTGTCGTATCCTTAGATTCATAATAGGGGTCAAGAAAAGAATCATCATCCTCCGAATCCTCATCCCTGTCAGTTCCCTCATCATCAGTGCTGATCTCAACTTCCTCGGTATTCAACGAGGGAGGGTTATCCTCCTCTCCGAAACATATACAGGGCAAGAGAGATACTGCAGCTATCAGCAGGAGAATATTGAGTACCATATTATCAGGTATCCCTCGAATCACATGATAGTTCCGCATCCTTCTCAAGGGCAGCGTAACTGAATCTTATCCCCTCTGCCGGGTCGAACCCCAATAAGTCAACGGCCTTCATGACAGCTTCCTCCGACTGAGCCTCGATCTCGACAAATCGACCAAACCACAGTTCATCAAGGCATATCAGGGCTTCACCGATCCTGCATTCCCTTCTTGTTTTCTCGTACCTGTACACTACACCGTACCCCAGGAGTCCGAAGAGCTTCTGCGCGTCCTCCTGGGAGCACTCAAGAACCGCTTCCTGCTCATGCCTTACTTTCAGGGCAGTCGACGGAATAGGCTTTTTAATCGTTACAAGTGTGCCTTTTTCGCAGTTCCTGAGGCGGAAAAGGGTATCCGTTTTTCCCAGCGGTCCCCCCATAAGATCAAGTACCAGGTTATTCTCTCTGACTGGATCCCCCGGCGAGACCCCGCTGCTTTCCAGACGCCGCTCTACGTCATGAAAATCATCAACCCTGAACTTCAGTTCCATTTCAAGCAATGCTACGTCCCCTTCGGTTAGAATACTGATTGACCTTTGTACTATGATAACTTAAATTCCACCGTTACGGAGGACTAGTCTAATTGGTAAGGCAGCGGATTTGAAATCCGCCGGGTTTATTCCCTTCGGGGTTCGAGTCCCCGGTCCTCCGCCAGATTCATATCGGGACGAGAACCCAATCGGGTGAGTTTACCCTGAGCGAGCGTAGCGAGTCGAAGGGAGTCCCCGGTCCTCCGCCAGATTCAAATCGGGATGAGAACCCAATCGGGTGAGTTTACCCTGAGCGAGCGTAGCGAGTCGAAGGGAGTCCCCGGTCCTCCGCCAGTCCATAAAAAAGGAGCCCCTTGCGAGGCTCCTTTCAATCATTCTGCAGATACTGTCTAGAACATTCCGCCGCCGCTG
>JAUVUL010000157.1 GCA_030600975.1 Candidatus Aegiribacteria sp. | reverse complement strand
GAGGGTTTCATGTCCAGAGCTGACTACATATCGGTTATCGATCTCATGCATCTTGTATCCGGCCCGGTCTGGTCGCTGCCGGTTGTATTCTCTCAGAAAGACGGAGATACTGATGTATCCCCCGGCGACCATGTGGGACTTAAGGATATCGAAGGCACGATCTGGGGAGATATGCAGGTTGAGGAGGTCTTTGAAGCCGATCTCATGGCGGAAGCGAAGATAACCCTTGGAACAACGGATGATTCCCATCCAGGCGTTGTATATCTGAAATCATTGAGCGGTAAATACATTGGCGGAAAAATCAGATCAATCAGGCGAAGAGAGACCGAGAGCTTCCAGAATTACCGTCTTGATCCCAAGGAAACAAGGGTTCTGTTCAGAGCAAGAGGCTGGAAAACAGCTGTTGCATTCCAGACAAGGAACCCTATACACCGTGCCCACGAGTACATTCAGAAGTGCGCCATGGAAATCGTGGATGGCCTTCTGCTTCATCCGCTCGTAGGTGAAACCCAGGTGGGGGATATCCCTGCGGAAGTCAGAATGCGCTGCTACGAAGAAATACTGAAGGATTACTACCCATCCTCGCGAGTGGCAATGAGCGTATTTCCAGCTGCTATGAGATACGCAGGACCGAAGGAGGCAATCTTCCATGCGCTTCTCAGGAAAAACTACGGATGCAGTCATTTTATCGTAGGAAGAGATCATGCCGGTGTCGGAGATTTCTACGGTACATACGATGCGCAAATGATTTTTGATCAGTTCGATCAAAGTGAACTTGGCATTGTACCATTGAAGTTCGAACATGCGTTCTACTGCAGTAAATGCGGAGGTATGGCCACTCCCAAGACATGCGCTCATGACGGCCAATATCACGTATTCCTTTCAGGAAAAAAGGTCAGATCCATGTTAAAAGAAGGAATACTGCCGCCTCCGGAATTCACGCGTCCTGAAATCGCTGAAATTCTCATGGAAGCTGCCAGAAAAGGAGATAACTGATGAAGGGACTTGTAATCTGGATCAGGACTGAAGAGGGATCCGATGAATCGATTCTGGATGAGCTCGGTAGGGATATTGAAGAACGCGGAGGCAGGGTAGAGGTTTTTCACAGTGAAGCAGTTGAAAACCTGGGGATGGAAAAGAATGACAGGGCAAAGGCAATTGCATGCGCCATGCTTGCCAGCCATGGAGTTGTCGTCATTGCTTCAGGCGTGGAAAATCCTTCCATAAACCCGAGTGATAAGCTGGAGATCAGGATAATAGAAGAATCCGACCTGCGCCATACTGATGCCCATGACAGTTTCATGAGGGATCTTGAGCTTGCGGGACTGGTACCCCCGCCGAAGTACGATGTACATCCCGACGAAGAGAAGGAAATACTCAAGAAGTTACAGGATCTGGGCTACCTGGAAGAGTAATATTAATACTTATTATTATATGATATATTGGTAATAATATTATAAGTAAAGACTTGATCCTATTCGAAGTAACCGAGGCCTTCCATCTTTTTGCGTATCTCTTCCTCCGATTCTCCCTGGGCGGGATCAAGTGAATCAAGCTCACGTTCGATGATGTGCATCAGGAATTCCTCAGGAGAGGAATATCCGCCCACTTCGGAGATTTTTCTTATCCTCTCGATTGTTGCGCTGTCAAATTTCAATTTCAGCTTTACCATGGTTCTCCATTCTTCAGCCCGTTAATTCACGGGTTATATCTTCACTTTGAATACTTTTACTCCTGCAATTGCGGAAAGCGAAGAAAAAACAAGAAATACGGCAATCCAGGACCAATGACCGCCAAGCACTCTGTATCTGACATCAGGCAGTGAATACCATCCGGAAACCGGACCACCATTTACTCTGCCAATCCATGGACAGAAGAATTTTTTAAGTGAGCTTCCCGAATCAAAACCCCTCAGAATCCTGCACCCGTTCCAGCTTCCTGTTCTTCCTACCTGAATCGATGTTCCGCCAATTTCCAGATAGTGGAGGAAATCACCCTCAGGAAGTATTCTGAAACTGGCTTCATCAAGTGTATCGATAAATACAACCGGTGGTACCAGTTCCAGCCCGGATACACCGATTTCGAAGCTGTCTCTTGCTGGAAGGCCATCATCGAAGAACACTGTTACAGTTACAGGATCAATCTTATCCATCTCCGAAGATCCGTACCTGGCATCCAACTGGCCCCATAAAAGCATAAAGGGTATTGCTATGACAAGAAGGGGCTTCAGCAGATACGCAAGGTAAACAGTATTACTCCATATTAGCTTTCCTGCAAATTCCATCACCATTCCGGGGCTGCTCAGATGAAGGAGTATTCCAAGGATGCAGCCGCCCATTCTTCTTCTCAGTCTGGAAATCTTCTCCTGGTTCGAAACAAATTTGAATATCGTAATCATTCCCAGGCCTGATAACAGTGAAATGAAGAACAGCCCCCAGAAATGGGGAAGTGTTCTGAACGGCAGCAGCAGGACGTCGAAGAATCCGTTCAGAATAACTCCGGCCGTGTTCATCATCCAGGATTCGCTTCGTTGAAAATATTCCTGCCTCCGGAAGGTAGAACAGGTACACCGAAAAGCCAGGATATACTCTTTCCCATATCCATGAGATTCGGATCAGGCAGCGAAAGAGGTACCGTGGAGAGAAGAGTACCGGGAACCGCACCGGGGTCTATGCAGTGAGTTCCGCTCCATGGGTCAAGGTTATCCGTTATAACCTCCTCAGGATAACTCCCAAGTGTGGTCTCCCATGAGGATCTGTAACACCTTGCGTAGCCGATTATCATGTCAGGAGCATAGGGGGGAAGGGGGCCGGGATAGAAATCTGAGGTGATATAGGCGTTGGCTATAATTCGCCTTCCGGTGGCGGGATCCGTTACGGATTCAAGTTCCTGCTTCAACCTAAGAAGAAGGTCATGAACCTGTTCAGGGGGTACAGCTCCATTCTCTTCCCGGTCTGTTCTGTTAACGTACAGGCAGTTCAGTCCGAGGCCGTAGGCTGCAGTAGAAGCCCAGTCGATAGCTGCGAACATATCCTGGTTGCGGGCGCTGGGCGATGTAATATTCGCATAACCCTCCTCAGCAAGCCATGTATTAAGATTGAAAGATCTGTTGAACGGCGCGAATCCGTGATCGGAAAGCAGTATTACTTCCGTGTTGGCGTCCCTTGCTGAAAGGGCGTCCCCTATTACATTATCGATCTGCCTGTAAAGCTCGCGAACCGCACCTTTGAATCGGGGGCTTGTGCTCGCATGAAGTGGTGAACTGTGATCAAGAGCTCTGTAGAACATGTGGATGTTAAGATCCAGAGAGCTGAAATAGAAGAATAACATACCTTCCCTGAAACGGCTCAGTTCATGATGGAAAAGATCCAGTCGTTCCCGCAGGACTATCCACGCCTGCTGCAGATACTCCTCATCTGAAAGGATACCCCTTGAGAGGGCCTTGGTATCCTCCGGGAAGCCCTGGGTATAGAAGGGGCCAAGATCCCTTGCCAGATCGATGCTGTAGCCTTGCGGTTCCGAAATTGGAAGGGCGGGATTCAGCGGGTCGATATTCAGCGGCGAGAGGTAAAGCTTAAGCCGGGGCGTGATTTCCTTCACGAAGAATCTTCCGATGGCGTAAACGCTGGAAATGTGCGGAATGGCATCGAATCTCATTCTTACCCAGCGGCTCCATTCTCCGGCAGCCAGCACAATGCTCTCATTCTGAATATCTATTCTCATGGCGTCGGCATCACGGTCAACCCAGACCTTTGCTTCGACTTCCATAACAGGGTTGCCCGCACGCATGGAATTCTCGGGACCCTTTATCGTACATACATAGCAGCTGTCACCGTAGTCACGTACCGGTACTACTATTCCCCCGGAGGTTTTGTCGGTGATCGATCTGGCGTCGTCCGTAAAGAAGGTAAAACTGCCCTGGCTTCCCCGCATGTCTGGCGTTCCAAGTCCTGACAGTATTTTCGCCTTTCCCTTGTCCGGAGGGAAATCCACCGGGAGTTTAACCATGGTTACAGGTATTCCCTCATCTGTCAGCCTGTTCCAGAAGGGCTCTCCCTTTCTTAAAAGTTCCACTTTCGCACCGGAGAGTGGGAGACGCCAGTCGCTTATATTGATAATCCTGTCGGGACCAATGACCCTCGATGTTGAAAGGTAAGGCATCCTGCTGGAGGGGTCCCTGTGAATAAAATCGAATATCCCGTGTACATCAGGGCCATAACCAGTTATGAAATTCGACCATGCAACAGGGCTCTGCGGAGGGTTGCTTGTTCCCAGCCGGTTCAAGCCTGCTGATGCCATCAGGGTAGCTGCGTTGGGCATTACTCCTTCATGGATGAAATTTCTCAGAAGGAACGGGTCCATTCCATCTATTCCGAGTACAATGACCCGTCTGGCCGGGGATGCCGTTCGCGCACAACCTGTATTCATGGCAAGAAGAGCTGCAGGCGAGAGGGCAGCAAGTTTTAAGAATTTCCTTCGTTTCATTTTTTCGCACCTCCCTGAATCAGGGATTTACCTTCCATATAGGTGGGAGCCGCAATACCAAGAGCCCTGAGGACAGTTGGAGCGATATCCAGGATCGTAGCATTTTCAGTATTCAGCTTCACATTTGAAGCGAGAGTACCTGGAACAAGCCTGTGATCGTGACAGTGATCTCCGTTCCAGTGTCTATTGTTAGGGTAGATCACTTCCTTTCCGATACCACCGGTAACACAGCTCCAGCCTGATCTGTAACCTGCCTCGGTTCCTATTATCAGGTCCGGCCCCCGCGATATGTAAGGTCCGCTGTAAACACTCTCTGACCGGTAGACGGCACTGATGACCCTTTCACCATTATCGTTTTTCAGCTTCATAAGCCTCTCCGACATCTCTTCAAGAAGCTCGAAAGACTCGCTGCCCGGCTCTACTATACCTCTCTCTTCACGGCCTCTGAGGTTCAGCATTATGCCGGCCAGCCCCATTGACCAGGCTCTCGTTCTGGACCAGTCAACACCTCTGAAAAATGTATCGACCGTCTCAACACCTTCTTCAAGAAAAAGGTAGCCGTTCTCAAGAAGCCATCTATTGAAATCGATACATGTATGGAAGGAAGTAAAACCGTGATCTGACATTACTATCAGCATATCCTTCCTGCCGAGCCTCTCCGCTGCTTCCCCGATGAGAGAATCCATCCTGCTGTACATTTCATGGATGGGCGAACCTTTTGATGAACCGCTGCCCCAGAACATGTGCTGTATTCTATCTGAAGTGTCAAAAACGCAGACGACCAGGCCGTCACTTGTCCGTTCCAGGGCATCGAAGAACATCTTCCTTCTCTCTTCAAAAATGGACCATGCCTGCTCCAGGAAAGTCTCTTCGGAAACTGCCCCGTTGCTCAAAGCCCACGTATCCTCAGCCAGGCCAAGGGTCGCGTAGGGTCCGTAGAGGCCAGCAAGATACCTTGAATAATAAACAGGATGTGAGATAGGAACAGAAGGGAAGAAGGGATCCACATGAACCGCAGTGGAGTAGAGGAGAGGTTTTCCCCCTTTGTCCTCCGTAAGACAGAATTTCGATATGACGTTAAAGAGATCGGCAAAAGGTTTGAGAAAGAAAATAAGATCATGGTTTATCAAACAATCGAAAAAGCAGCCTGGTCTTTAGCTCTC
>JAUVUL010000108.1 GCA_030600975.1 Candidatus Aegiribacteria sp. | reverse complement strand
GGTGAGTTTACCCTGAGCGAGCGGTAGCGAGTCGAAGGGAGTCCTGGCGGGCGTACCAGCAAACAGAGGGGGGCTGAGCCCCCTTTGTTTTGCTGAAAACCCCCGGGGACGTACCACACTTCTTCAACTTATCAGAAGAAACCGCCTTATCAGCGCAAAAACTGAGATTACATATTTTCACAAATGACACCAGGTCGTGCTGCATTTCCTCAACTTACGAGAAAATGGCTATCAATTCATCAACGAATCAGTAGTGATAAGTTTACCCTGAGTGAGCGGTAACGAGTCGAAGGAAGGTTCGGCAACCGCAACAATTCTTTCAGGAATCCATGTATCCATTACTCTATGAGAAATATTTTATTATATAGTATGTAAATAAAGAGGAAGGGAACTATATGTCGAGTATGAATATTGTGAGACTATCAATAGTAATTCTTCTATTACATTCTGTTGGCGCTCTATCGGAGGAATACGGTACGGTTACCGGGCGCGTATATAGTGCTGACAGCGGCGCCCCTCTGCCTGGATATAGAATGATTGTATTAGAAAAACAACATGTACTAAACGCTGACTCCAGCGGTAGATATGGTGCTAGATATGTTGATACGGAATATGTTTCAATTACTGATTCTCTCGGAGAGTACATTTTATATCTTCATCCGGGAACATATATGCTGACTGCTCAGGGTGCTGCCGCTGGTTGCCCTAGAGCTGAAGGCTTAAGAATATTGGCTGATTCAACAGTGACCCTGGATTTCCGGATACGCTACGCTGATTTTGTCAGATTCCATTGGGATACGGTTTCTATAGATACTTCTGATGAACTCATTGACATTTATCTTCGACTATCAGCTTTTTCTTCTGAAGATCATGAAGGCTTATCGCTGTACCATTGCGGAAGATTCGTTCAGACAGATCGAATCTCAGACAATACATACAGAGTTAGTCTACCCAGAGAAACAGAACAGATAACCTGCTATCTGCCTAGTATTTCTGGTCGAGTAATTAGTTTTGATTCAACGTGCTTCACTTCAACAGGTTCTGTTAAAGTCAGTACGACTAACACAGATCCCCGAATCGATGAGTTGTATTTGAAGGACATACTTGAAGGAACAATCTGTATTGAAAATGAATGGCTACCAGCAGCCTATGAATTAGATAGAACTGTTATCAATATAGCGGAATGGGGCCAACCAGAACTTACAAGGGCAGGATTAGTAAAGGCGAGAGTCTTTTTCGATGATTCAGATGGCAGAAACGATTGGAGGGTTGTTCTTGTATACCATGAGAAAGTTGTTGTACTGGAAGATAACAGCGAACCTTCAACATTCGACCTTGCCCTTCAGACTGTTAAATGCATCTTCTCTGAGAATGGAAGGTATGTAATTGCATTCGATGCATACGGGTATGAACATAGAGGTGGCGAAGCAATACTTCTCGATACTGAAACTGGAGATACAATCCGATTTGACCCAAGCCCGCAAAGAGAATACGTAGATCCTTACTATGTATCAACAGAGAGTCGCATTATAGTAGGCAACTCTCATCCTCTGGGTCATATTTCAAATGATGGAAGATATGCACGACTTGATGGTTATCCTCTTTCATCTGATCCAATAAGATTTAACCTCTTCAACGATAAGATGGAGCTAGTTTATGCTGCATTTTCTGATAGTGTTGATTTTAATGCATATGCGGAAAACTATATGTCTCCCGATGGTTCTCGAATATGTCTGTTGGCACACTATCAGGATGAAATATATCTGGTGATCATGAATGAGCAGGGATGTATTTTAACTTTGGCTCCTATTACAGAATCTAAATCATCTATGGGAAGAACTGTTACTGATGAAGATCTTTCAGTAATAATGAGAGGAGGAAGTTTTTCGGGCATCTTCATTTACAGTGGTCAGACAGGAGAACTGCTGCATCACTGGCATGGCAGCGAATTGATCAACAGGACTAAACAAGTTTCCCCAAACGGAAGCTATGTAAGCTATTATCTTACTGAAGATGTATACGGAGATACTTACAACTACATTGTCAGACAACTTCCGAGTGGAGTTATCTCTTTTGAATTTGAGCTTGATCGAGAAACCGATACGAATGGTAACTGGTCTATAAGAATTGGGTGTGATCTTGCGAACAACGGTTCATCTCTATTTTACCTTGATCAGGGTACTGCCAGGCGGTATGTACTTGTTGATAAGACAGGTATGGTGCAGTGGTTATCACCCATCAGGAATCGTGATCAACATAGTTCACTTTTCTGTTATTTGTCAGATAATGGACAAAGTATAGCATATTCCGACCATAATTTTATCTATATCCTTAACCTGAATCAATTAAGACAGCTATAATTGATCCTGCAGAGCCAATTATCCAGAATTTCAAAACTCTGTCTCCTAAAAGTGAGTAGTTATATTGTCCCTCTGACTCAAATTCCTTCTGGTCTTGCGTAACGCTCTTTCTGTTATTATCTGCCTATTCCAGTAATCCCCCAGAGCTTCTATCTCCCTCTTCTTCTCCCCAGGAAGCTTCAGTAAGCATAGCCACTGAGTTATCCTATCCGAAGAGACCCTACGCCTTTCAGCAAGCTGTATTCTGGTGAGATTGTCCCGGACCATTTCGTCATGAAGCTCCTTGGCATAGATGACTGGATTGCGATATTTCTTGGAATCAGATCTTACTTCCGATAGATCTGGACGGCTTCTAGAGACAGGATAAGTATGTTTTGTGTGAGTTCGACTGGACACAAGTCCGGTGTACCAGCAAACAGAGTGGGGCTGAGCCCCCTTTGTTTTATTGTTTATCCCCGACCAGCTCAATTCTTGACCGATACTATAGTTCTAATTATGAATATTCAATGATAAAATATCTTATGACTCTTCTCCTGCTTACCGCTCCGACTCTCTGCGGAAAGTTGCGATTCGGTCCTCGACTTGGTGTGCTCTTTCCCGGAGACATCAATGATGTATCTACTCATCCTAGTTCAGGTCTCTACTTTGGGGCAGCAGCGGAGCTTCCCCTTTCTTCACTGTTCTCTGTGGAGCTCGGGTCAGGAGCTGCTCTCGATATGCGAGGACCTCCCGGGGAACAGTTGCCAGGATATCCATCCTACGATGTCCATGATGCTGACTACTTCGCAATGGATTTTGCCCTTTCACTGAATTACTCTTTACTAAGTCTTGCTGCGGGTCCCGGATACTACTATTTGCATATGGATTGGGAGCAGGATCTGACCGGATATAACAGAGAGCTAAAGAATATCGAAATGAGCAGGATCGGCTATCACTTTTCAGCGGGAGTACAAGCTACTCCGAATATCGATTTTAGGCTGGCTTTGCTTTATCCCGAATCCGGCAATCTGTGGAGTATGATAAGTCTAACCTGGCTACCCTTCAAAGTTCAGGTTCCCTGATACGTTACAGGAAGGGCCAACAGCACTAGCTATTTCTTCTCAATTCTCTTAGTTGTCTTTCCGTGATCATCTGCATATCCCAGTAATCACCAAGCGCTTCTATCTGCTGTTGCTTATCTTCAGGAAGCTTCAACAGGCACAGCCACTGTGTGATCCTGTCTGATGAGACTCCATGTATTTCGGCGAGTTCCTTCCTACATAGTCCGTCTCGGACCATCTCATCATGAAGTTCTTTGGCATAGATGACAGGATTACGATATTTTCTGGATTCAGATCTTATCTTAGATAGATCAGGACGGCTTATGCAAACAGGATAAGTGTGGTTTGCCTGAGTTCGACTGGACACAAGTCCGGTGTACCAAATACTGGGACGGAGCCACTCGGCTCTACACCATTAACAGGGGCGGTTATCCGATGTGAATATCTGTATTACAGCATTCCGACAGGAATACTAAGCACGTTCTCTGTAAGAGGAAGACTTCTATCTGCTAAACAAATTAAACCACCTTCTCCTGTTTTCACACCAAGGTTTTTCAAAACAGAAAAATGTCTGACCATCCGATTTGAAGGTGATGCCGTCTTTTTTATCTCGACCGGGTGTATGACTCCATCCTTTAGAATCAGAAGGTCGATTTCCTTTTTATCTCTGTCTCTGTAGTAGTATAGAGGGGCTTGATACCCGTTGTGAAGGTAACTTTTTAGTATTTCTACTACAACCCATGTTTCGAGAATGAACCCCGACATAGCACCCGATTCAAGCGTTTCCGGGCTGGACCATCCCGATAAATAGGAGCATAAGCCGGTATCCAGGAAGTAGAGCTTAGGACTCTTGACAAGTCGCTTTGAGAGATTTGAATGATAAGGTTCGAGGAGATAGATAATTCCAGAAGTCTTCAGTATAGAAAGCCATGCTTTTGCGGTGTTTGGAGTAATGTCCGCATCTCTTGCCATATCCGAATAATTGAGTAATTGACCGGTTCTTGCCGCACATATTTTCAAAAAACGAATGAAAGACATTTCGTCACCAACTCTTGCAAGATCCCGGACGTCCCTCTGCAAGTAGGTTTGCATAAAAGAGCTGTAGAACATACTTCTATCCTTCTTTTCGTTGATAGCAACATCCGGGAACGAACCTCTCCAGATAATTCTGTACAGCTCTTTGAGCTTGAGAGAGGACTTTCTTGTCTGTCTGATGCTCATGTCTTTTGAACCTGGAAGAAAAGGATCAAACCGGCCAGCATTATCAGTCAGTTCAGTTCTTGAAAATCCTAGCAAATCCAATACTACTACCCTGCCAGCAAGAGACTCAGAAACCCCTTTCATTAAGTGAAACTGCTGTGAACCTGATAGCCAGAAAGCTCCCGCCTTCTGTTCTGTGTCTGCTGCAATCTTGATATACGGTAACAACTCTGGGGCATATTGTATCTCATCAATGAAGAGTGGTGTTTGAAACCGTTGTAAAAAGAGCCCGGGGTCACTTTTTGCAAGTTCTAGCGCAAGAGGATCATCCAGAGTTACATATGTTCGATTACTACTGCAATGCTTAAGAAGCGTAGTCTTCCCAACCTGCCTGGCTCCAGTTACAATTAATACGGGAAATTGCCCTGAGGCTTTCGTAAGCACATGCTCAAGAGTCCTTTTTAAATACACAGCAGATCCTTTCGGCGATTTAGCAACGTGCTTGCAATATTGCCGATTATTTATAGAAGTCAAGCTTATCACTTAGATAGAATCATGTACTTTCCGAAAATAAGCATAAATCGAACCTGAGATCGGTTCAACAACTTTGATCAACCTTTCTTCTCTTCTGTACCACCGAATATCCCAATTCAATATTGTCTTCTACTGAGCAGTCTCTAATAAGTGATTGTTTTACTATTCTGACATCTGACCAATCGTAACCCACGCTCCGTAACCACTTGCTTGTCCCAGTAGTCTCTCAGGGCTACAATCTCCATAAGCATCTCATCATGAAGCTTCAGCAAGCACAGCCACTGAGTGATCCTGTCTGATGACACTCCATGCCTTGTCGCAAGTTGCTTCCCGGTGAGATTATCCCGGACCATCTCTTCATACAGCTCCTTGGCGTAGATGACAGGATTGCGGTATTTCCGGGATTTAGGTTTTACTTTTGATAGATCGGAACGCCTTATAGAGACAGGAAATGTGTGCTTTGCTTGAGTTCGACTGGACAAGAGGGCGGCGTAACACTAAGTTGCTGCAACACAAGGCTCTACCCCACCGATGACGGCTCTTTCCGATATCAGGCACATAAGGCTCTGACCCTTAATCTATAGTTTTCGAAGTTTCTGAATCCATACGCTCTGCTGACTATCATCTTCATCTTGTTATGGAAGCCCTCTGTAATGCCATTGTTACGAGTGTCCCTCCACATGCCACCGATTTCTTCGATACAGTCTTCTAGAGTCTTACCAAGAGCGACCAAGTTTTCAAAGCCACTGCCTTTAAGCTGCTCGATTATACTCATAAGGCTCGGGATCATTCTGTGTCAGGTTTTCGGGCAGCAGGTCTTGCGAAGGAGCATTCGACACAGCTACTGATTGAATGAGTAGATGAATTCGATGTCAGGGCGTACCTGGAAATACTCCGGTAGGCGTTCTCTAACTAGTCCAAATCCCCGGCTGGACCCTTGGCCCACGCAACGAACCCATCCGAGAACACGTCCAGCTCATGTAGACGAAACGGATCGTCGTCCGCCTTGTTCGGATTCTCGACCAGTGACTGTCTGAGGTCGTGCATGAACGAAATCCCCGACGTCGCGAACACCTCGCTAACCCTCTGTTCGAACTTCCCCTGATACCAACCGTAGTTGCTGTCCCCCACTCTGTAGTACAGCTCCTCAAAGTCCGCGAGAGTGGTGTACGTTTTTTCGCTGGTTTCGACAAACGAGTCCGACATCGTGTCGTACAGCAGGGCTAAATTCGGATCGGACTCCTTCAGGTAGGCGTAGGCGAGGTAAGTGGCGGTGAACTCGCGCAGCCACTTCTCGGTAGGCCAGACCTCATAGGCCTCTGAATAGATGTGGCCGACCTCGTGGATCGCAAGGAGATC
>JAUVUL010000185.1 GCA_030600975.1 Candidatus Aegiribacteria sp. | reverse complement strand
GGGTCTCTCCAGGGCTTTGAGTAGACATGGAAAATGCTTACCACCTCGATATCCAGGGAGGTTTCCTCCCTGGCTTCCCTGCGTACGGCCTCAGCCAGGCTTTCCCCCGGATCTACGAATCCTCCCGGAATGGCCCATCCCGATGGAGGGTACCTGCGCTTCACCAGTACTATGTTTCCATCGGTAAGTTCGATTATCGCGTCGACTGTAATAAGAGGTGTTACGGGTCTCATCCGGTCTCCATCTGTTACGTTTTGAACGATCAGTCTGTATCATACTGCATAAAATATCTTGGAACATAACCACATCCAGTATCCGGGGGTTCTGATATCTCCATTATCTATTCCGGTTGCAAACAACTTCGCATATATCCAGACTTCTCATGCATTTTGCAAGAGACGCTCAAAATAAGTATTTCGTTCAGAGTGCATTATCCCGGTAATTGATCACCTGGTAATTATTATGCTACTTCATTTGATAAGAATGATTAATCAACGGGGGGTAGAAAATGCGCTACTTATCTAATGTTTTGATTGGCACGATGGTTCTTGTATCTGCGGTGTATGCCGACATCACTTTCCTGAGAATTTATGAGACTGCTGATGATTGGGCACAACCCTTTGGTGTCATCGAAGTAACAGGCGGAGGCTATGCATGTATGAGCAATGCACTTAACTGGTCATTTCTCAGAACGGACGAGTACGGAGAAGTGCTTGTGCAGGACGACACGTTCTGGGGACGTTGTCTGTGTGAAAATCAGGATGCTGAACTGGTAATATCAAATGACTATTATTCCAGTGGAGATTATTTTATTCGTTTCATATGGACTGATCTCATGGGAAATATTCTTCGAACCAAGCTTTTCGACGAATTAAGTTACTTGTATCACACTGATCCGCGTTGCATAATCCAGACCAGCGACAAGGGATATGTCATAGGCGGAAGTTGTGATTACATCCCTGAAGGCTTTATCATGAAGCTGGACAGTCTGGAAAATTACCAGTGGCACATATTATTTTCGGATGCATTTCTCTATTCCATCATCGAGGACAGTGAGAACTGTTTCCTTGCAGGTGGTCATTCGTCAATGGATTATGTATGCAAAATATCTCAGGACGGAGATATCATCTGGGAGCATACATACCCTTATTCTTCCACCTGGAAGACAGTCCATAGCATCGTATCAACCGATTCCGGTTATGTATTTGCTTCATCCAGCGGTCGGGTGGTGGGCATTTCATCGTCAGGAAGCTTTCAATGGCAATATGAAACAACAATTCCAGAATTAATGTACTTCGGTGTTTGTGTAGCACAAAATGGCGATGTTGTCGCGTGCGGCCTTGTTGTCGCGTGCGGCCTTGACGACGAATCAGGGGTACTCAGCAGGCTCGATACCTCCGGCAACCTTATCTGGGAAAAAGAATATGAGAACTGCAGGCTGGGATACATCTACAGTACTGAAGACAGTGGTTTTGTTTCCGCCGGGCAGTATACTCCAGTTCAATCTCTTGTTGATATTGTACTCCTCAAGGTTGACTCTGAAGGGAACTACGAGCCCCAGGGTGTTGAAACAGAACCGGAAAGGAATAACGTACGATTATTCCCTGTCTGCCCGAACCCGATTACCGAATCCGCAACCTTCAGCTATGCTCTGACAGAACCAGGGGCAGTATCGATATCGGTCTTTGAAGTATCGGGGAGACTTGTTTTCTCTCCGGTGAACTGCATTTCTGCTGCCGGGACATACTCATTTGAAATGAGTGATCTCCCTTCAGGAGTATATATTGTAAGAATGAAAGCCGGTGAACATGAGGCGGTTCAGCGATTCGTGGTGGTAGAACAGTAATCCGGTTCTTTCCCCGGAGATCCGCTCCATTATTCCATCAAGGGTAATAAGAGGTGTTACGGGTCTCATCCGGTCTCCATTTGTTACGTTTGGAACAATCAGTCTATATTACCGTATATATACGAAGCAGACCGATTGAAAACACCTCACGAAAGGATAAGAATGAATAAGTACCTGATAGTGCTTATGATTGCGGGACTCATCACTGGAGCTTGTGAAAATTCTGAAAGCTCTTCCGGTGAAACAGCCGAGGGGCAGCCGGTAGAACCGGCTGGAGAACTGATCTGGTTTGTTGATGATTTCGATGCCGCCAGCGCGGAAGCCGCCGCATCAGGAAAACCTCTTCTCATTGATATGTACGCCGACTGGTGCGGGCCATGCGTAACCCTGGGTGAGGAGTACTTCACGAGCGAGGAGATGCGCCCGGTTCTTTCGAACTTCGTTCTTCTCAGGCTTGATGTCGATAATCCTGAAGTAGTTACTTATGCCCAGCAGTACAACGTTTCGGCTATCCCGTGTGTGGTAATAGCGCAAGCCGACGGTACGGAAATCGACAGAATCGTCGGGACAACGCCCACAATAGGCGAGTATGTAAGGGCTCTTGAATCAATTCTTATGTAACTCTGTAAGAAAACCATTCATTGAGAAGGCGGGGAGTTTTAGCACTCCCCGCTCATTATTACTCTCCGGCAAGCTCCACTATGTAGAGTTTCTGGTACCCATCAGGGGGATCCAGCGACCAGACCAGTATACCGAACTCATCCACATGAACCTCCCACAGGAGGCCCGAATACCCGGTTATGCCGGGTAGTTCAGCAATGAAGAGGTGATTTCCCTCGTAATCGAAAACGTCCAAAGTCGGGGTCTCAATGGTTCCCCTTCTTACCCAGAGTCTCTGCTGATCATCGATTCCCATAGAATGGATCTTCCACCGGAAAGGATCTGGCAGGTAGTTCAGCTGTCCGGTTGCCCCCATGTTCCTGGCCCTGGTGTTCCAGAATTCCGCTTCCTCGATTATCTCCTGTTCGCTCTTCTCGACCATCGGGATGTCCAGTCCGAATTCGACAAAGATTTCACCGTTCACGTCATACCCGGTGATCTGGTATTCTTCCGTGTCCCTCTGCGCGAGGAAGACGTTTCCTTCCCTGTCCGAAGTAAACACATTCGCGAAGTAGGACTCGTTTATCAGTACAGTAAAATCCATGAAATCAAATGGGAACCTGTTTTCCCAGTACGTGATAACAGGTTCTTTGGAATCGGATTCGTACTTACCAACCACCGCTGTGACGAACATCTGGCCGTCCTCTATATCGAAGGTATTATGGGTTCCCACGTAAGTGTTTGACTCCGCAGGAGTGATCCAGAGGATCGGTTCATTAACGATATCCGCAGTTATTCCGAGCCACTCACCCTCAGGGCTGAACGCATGCAACCCTCCGGTCTGCATGTCCAGAATCGCGATGTTTCCGTTCGTCAGGCGGGTCATCGACAGAGGATTAACGACCTCACCTGGCCCGGTCCCTCTCCGACCGTACTGCCTGACGAATTCCCCTTCGATTGTGAACTCACGCACGCAGCATGCCGGACGGTCAAGGATAAGGATATTGCCATCCGCGGTATGAGAGGAGGCTTCAATCGAGCCGAGAACGTAGTTCGAATCACCGAGTTCCACTCCGATCGAGTCGACGAACAGAAGTTCAAGGGTTACGCTGGTGTCTTCGACAGGCTCATCGACTGCGGGCTCTGGTCGCCCGTTTCCACAGGCTGCGGCCGCGAGAACGAGAATTATTGAGATACAGGTCAACAGATATTTCATGATATGCTCTCCTTTTAACTACCGATATATTTCCTGTTGTATGAAACTAATATATATGATAATTTCAAATAACCGATGAACTGAAGTATTTACACCTCTCCAGACGGTGTGTACAGTACGTTTCTGATATGATTTATGTCAGATGAAGATGATGTTAAGGGAGGAAGAGTGAGAGTAGGGTTTGACGCAACCAATATTCTCGGACACAGTGGGATCAGAACGTACACTCGAGAGTTGATACAGGCCCTTGCCATCGAGTTTCCGGATGATGAATTCCTGCTTTTCACATCGTTCAGTTCTTCGAAAAAGAGTGTACTCCAGAAGATTTTCGGGAAAAACCCGAACATCAGTATTATCGGAGGTCTCCCGCATCCAAGAATGCTGGGAGACAGTCTTAAATGGTTGACTCTTCTCGCAGGTTCCGCTGCATGGAGGCTGCACGAGCGAAAACTGGACATTGTCCACCTGACTGACCCCTACGGTACTACGGCATTACCGGGATCCTTCATTGCAACTATCAATGATATCTTTCCCATAACTCAATTGCAGTACAGGAACTCAGATCTTGAGAAACAGTATCTCAGCAGGACTCCTGTTCTGCTGCGAAAAGCCGATGCGATAATCACTCCATCAAGTTACGTTGCTGAGACCCTTCACAGCAGGTATCCTTCCTGTTCACTCGATATAGTACCTGTTCACGACGCTGCATCCGCATCGTTCCGGCCTCTTGCGCCCAATGCTGAACTCCTCAGTCAGTATGGGCTCTCCGCGAACTCGTACTTCCTCTTCATCGGTCGTGTTGATCCCAGAAAAAATCTATCGAATCTGATCGAAGCCTATTCTCTACTGCCAGAGGATATTCGAAGGGAGAACCATCTTGTTCTTGTCCTGTCGGGCGGGGAGGAAGATAAAGCAACCTTCCAGGCAGAAAACGATGCTTTCCTCAAAGACCTTTTTGTGCATACGATAGAAGGGATATCAGAGGATGATCTTGTTCAGCTTTACTCATCTGCCGTTGCATTCGTATTCCCTTCAATTGCAGAGGGATTCGGTCTCCCTGTGATAGAGGCGATGCAGTGTGGCTGCCCTGTAATTACATCCAGTATATCATGTCATCCGGAAATAGCGGGAAATGCGGCAATTCTCGTTGACCCGCATAGCATAGAAGAAATCGTATCAGCAATGAGGGCAATGACCGACCCTGATGGCATTCGCTCCCGGCTCATATCCATGGGCTTTGATCAGGCAGAGCTCTTTTCCTGGAAGAATACAGCGAAACGCACAATGGGAGTCTACAGAAACGTCCTTAGACATAAAAGCAAAAGAAGTTAATGAATGGTGCTTATCGACTAAAGCAATTGTATCCTTTCAGTATCATCAGTTGGGGAAAACCTTTGTTCCTGGAGTAAGC
>JAUVUL010000165.1 GCA_030600975.1 Candidatus Aegiribacteria sp. | reverse complement strand
TTTGCCGGCAAAACGGGTTACATGCTGACAGATTTCAGTATCTATGTGGAAAATGAGGATCAGCCTGAGAGTATGCTCTCCACGATTGTTCCCTTCAGTTTTCAGGATGTTACCTGGATCCTTGTACTGTCTGCACCTGAGTCTACGGTAATGCAGAACATTTCTGGATTGAGTAACAGATGGCTTTTGGGTATGCTGGCCATTATCATGCTGGCGCTGGTTTACAGTACACTTAAAGTTAAAGTATGGATTACTTCGAAGGAAGAGAAGAAATGGGAAGATGTTGCCCGTCTGAAGGATATTCTCATACGAACTGTCAATCAGGCCAAAGAGATTATCGTCATCCTTGATAATAAGGAAAGGATAATTTACGCAAACAGAGCGGCTGTAAAGACATACGGCTTTGGTAAGAGATTTCTGAACAGTAAGATATCAGATGTTCCATTCCAGGAATTTGAACCCGGCATGAGTGAGATAAGGAAAAAAGTGATACAGAATGGAACCTGGAGCGGCAGGATCAAGGGCAGAGGTGAGAAGAATTACTTTTTCAGGCTTGATTTGACCATTTCCTCGGTCACCGACCGGGACGGGACCATTACGAATTTCATTATCATCGCAAGGGATGTTACAGTTCAGATGGAAATGGAGCGAAGACTTCTCCAGCAGGAGAAAATGGAGGCCATCGGTCAGCTGGCCGGAGGAATAGCGCATGATTTTAACAATCTCCTCGTTGGAATACTCGGTTACGCTGAACTCCTGAAGGAACGTTACTCCGCAGGCGATGATGCGTCGAAGGCTGCGGATGTTATCATCGCTGCTGTTCATCGTGGATCCGAGCTTACAAGACAGCTTCTAGGATACGCTCGGAAGGGCAAGCATCAGATCACTCGAATAGATGTCGGTCAGTGCGTAAAGAATGTAAATGACCTGCTTAAAAGGACCTTTGATCAGCGAATAAAGGTTGTACTCGATCTTGCTGACAGGATATATGTAAAGGGCGATTCAACCCAGATAGAACAGGTTATAATGAATCTCGCTGTTAACGCCAGGGACGCCATGCCGGAGGGCGGAGAGTTGAAGTTTTCACTTAAACGGGAAACCGTACCTGTTGAAATCATCGGTGGGCAGCCCGAAGACAGTCCGGTGGAACTGGCCGTGCTGGAAACGACTGACACCGGCAGTGGTATTCCCGTTGAGAACCACGAAAGGATATTCGAACCGTTCTTCACTACTAAAGATGAAGAGGGAACAGGCATGGGACTGGCAACGGTATACGGAATTATCGCAAATCATGGGGGTTGGGTTGACGTTGACAGTCAGCCGGGCAGAGGGGCCGTATTTACCGTTTATCTGCCCCTGGATAAGGCTGATGAAAGAGAGGGGAAAGATAAATCCTGGCTGACTGAAAAAGTATCAAAGAGACGGGACAATACCATTCTGATTGTGGATGATGAAGATATTGTCGTGGCAACACTGACCGAACTCCTCACTGAGATCGGGTACAGGGTTGTATCTGTTTCAAACGGAAAGAGGGCAGTTGATGTCTTCTCTGCGGATCCCGATGGATTTGATGCAGTTATGCTGGATCTATCAATGCCGGAAATGGACGGCAAGGAATGCTTTATAAGGCTCCGTGAAATCGATCCCGGGGTTAAAGCTATCCTCGTTACCGGATTCAGCAAAGATGGAAGGGTACAGGAACTGCTGGATCTGGGCGTGAAGGGATTCCTTCAGAAACCATTCCGTCTGAAGGAACTGGCTGCTGTGCTTGCCGATCTGATAGATTCATGACGATTTTACCTGTTCTGCCGAGACTCCCGCCCGTGCCCACAGGCTTTCCTGTGATCACGCCGGGATACTGAGCGCCCATTATTGCTTCGTTTTCATCCATCATCCAGAGCATATGCTGGGCACTGGTCATTACACCGGGGAAAAAAGAAACCCTGACTTCTGGTCCCAAACGCTCCGATTCGAGAGGCAACCCCTTATTCGGAAGTTATCGTATATTCATCTATACCATATTGTCTTCGCATCAGGGGTGACGGGGATACATAAATGGAACAGAACCATCCCTTTGAATGTATATATTGTAACGAATACGATTATGGCAGGAATGCGAAGGTGTTTGAAACGGTAGAAACCGATTCCATTGCTGATGCAAAGGGGGAAAATCCTTGATTGGACAGGTACTCGGTATCGTTGCCCGAGCCGATATTGTAACGAAACTCATTCTTATGATTATTGCTGTTCTTTCCATCGGATCCTGGGCTGTGGCAATTGCAAAGATCCGTGAATTCAAGACGATACTCTCTTCTTCCAGAACGTTCATGAATGCGCTCAGAACAACAGGAAGGGCGCCGGGTGGGGATTTCTGGAGCAGAAGCAGCGAAGTGGGACCTCTCGCCAGAATGTACGCCGAGGCGGGAAGGTTTCTTCAGAGAAGGCTTGAAAGGGGGATCACCGAACCTCTTTCGTCTCAGGAAGTGGGCAGCCTTACAAGTGCACTTGAACGTGAGGCGGGGGAAGATCTTGCGCAACGAGAACGGAATATCGGGCTGCTTGCCACGGTAACAAGTGTAGCGCCCCTGCTTGGGCTGCTTGGAACCGTATGGGGAATACTGTCAAGTTTCATCGGCATGAAGGAACTGGGAGTAGCCGACCTCAGCGCAGTTGGAGCAGGCATTGCAGCTGCACTTACAACTACTGTTGCGGGACTTCTTGCGGCCATACCTGCGAATATCTTCCATAATTTCGTTGTTGGAAGGCTGAATTCGCTGGCCGGGGACATGGACAGATTTCTATCCGAACTTGTTGATGTATGCAGGAGGGGAAGCCTGGAATGATCAAAACCAGGTACAAACAGTTCTCCAGTATCAATATCACCAACCTGGTTGATGTAACCCTTGTTCTTCTTGTGATATTCATGCTGACCTCACCTGTTATGCAGAGAAGCACGGATGTCTCTCCCCCTTCATCCGACGAGGGAAGAATTTTAAGCAACCTTGATCCCTCGGAGTCGCTTGTGGTCGAAATAGACGCATACGGCAATCTATCAGTTTCTGGCGAAGCGGTTCTGATGGAGGATCTTTCTGCCCTGGCGGAGGCTGCGTACACATCGGGCAGATCGGAAGCCTTTGTACGAGCTGATCGAGATGTAAGATATGAAGCGGTAGCCAATGCTCTTACGAAACTGGGCAGCGGGGGATACCTTAGCATCGGACTTATACAGGAAAGCACGGGTAATAACAGTGAAATTCACTGATACCGATGAGCGAGGTTCAAGAAGATATTCACCCCGCAGGCTTGATTACATTCTTGCCGGTGCAGGGCACCTGCTTATTCTGGCGGTCGGGTTGCTCACTTTCTCAAGCAGTGCCCAAACGCCTGCTGGAGGTGATGATGCCATAATGGTGAGAATGGTAACCACAGCTTCTGCTGAAGAAGTCTCTCCCGTTGAGATAACCGGTCCGTCGGAAATTCAGGAGGAACCAACCCATAACCTGATCCCTGCTGAAGTACCCGACGAAATCGAGATCATCGAGGAACTGGTTGTGGAAGAACATCCTGAGAACCCGGTGGAAGAGAATCCCGAAGAGATCGATCATCAGGAGATTCCCGAGGAGATTCCCGAGGAGAATCCGCCGGATGAAACCCCTGATGTTGATGAAGGTTTTGTCTCTGTCAGCGGAGAGGGATCGGCAGGGGCAGGAGCTCCCGGACCGGGAACCTACGAATCAAGAGTATTCAATGCCGTAAGAAGGGAATACAGAACATCAGTGGAGCCCGAAAGATCCTACAGGATAATCCTGACTGTTGATCCCGATGGTAATACCAGTATCGAAGTTATCAGAAAGAGCGGTACTTCAGCCTTTGACAGGGCTGTGGAGAATGCCCTTGCCATGGCGCAGATTCCTCCCATGCCGCCGGGACGAAGCAGCCCGGCAGTGATAAACATTGAATTCATCGGACCGGAGCAGTAAATTGAAAATTCCATCCATTGTTATTCTCCTTATTCTTATCACAGGCACTTCATCCCCTGACAGTTTTATTCCCATGACTCCTGTCAGTGCGGAGTGTATTCCAGTTTCAGTGAGTGTTGAAGGGGACAGAGATCTCGTTGATATAGCATTGGATCAGCTTAAGGAGGATATCGACTTTTCCGGATTGTTAATCACCTCTGATGAAGGATATGCGGAAGCAGCTGTTTGCGTAACACGCTCCCGGAATGGAATTGAACTCCGTGCGGAAGTTACATCCGGAGGGGAATCCCTTCTTGCAAGAAACTACTCCGGAGAGAATATCTATTCGCTGGTACATGCCTTTGCGGATGACCTTGTATATGACCTGACAGGCGAGGAAGGTATCGCCTCCACCTGGATCGCCTATGTGACAAGAACTTCATCCGGTTACGCTCTTGGTGTAAAATCACAGGACGCAAGGAGTTCCAGGACAGTGATGTCCGATGAAGATGTTATAACCACGCCGGCCTGGTCTCCCGATGGTGACAGAATAATCTTTACTTCCTTCAGATCGGGGAATGCCGACCTCTGGTGCTATAGTTTTTCAGAATCCCGAGCAGAGAAGATACTCAGTATGCCCGGCCTGAATTCCTCTCCAGCATGGAGCCCCAGCGGTGAAACCATAGCTCTGACACTTTCAATGAACGGGAATATTGACATTTACCTTCTCGATCCAGACACCGATGAAACGACCCGCCTGACACTCAGAGGATCAATTGAGACTTCGGCAAGCTTCTCTCCGACCGGCAGACAGATAGTGTTTACAAGTGACAGAATAGGTTACCCTCAACTCTATATAATGGACAGCTCTGGAGGTACAGCCATCAGAACTTCAAGCTCCCACGGTTATTGTGACAGCCCCGCATGGTCACCGAACGGCGACAGGATTGCGTATACCGCCCAGGTCGGAAGGGATTTTCATATATTTGTCATGGATGCCAGCGGTTCCAATATCCGCCAGGTCACCTTCCAGGGGTCACTTAACGAAGATCCTGCATGGGGACCGACTGGAAGACATATCGCTTTCAGCAGCGATATGGACGGAGAGAGGGCCGTATATATTATAGAACTTAATGGACTTACGATTAGAAAACTGTCCGATGGAGGTAACAGCTACTGTCCCACCTGGTCGCCTCTGGGATTCAGATGATTGAATTTAATCTCTTTTAAAAAGGCAGGAGTGAACTGTGAATACTAAACTTTTAACCATACTGGCTACTTCGATACTGATTGCCAAGAATTTCGCAAGATCATGGATGATTTCAAAGGGCAATGGTTTGCAATGGACGCCGAGATATATATCGGCTTAGTATACGATCGCAAATGTGATACCGCGGCTGCTATTGAGGCCTTCGAGGGTTATGTCGAGCACTATCCGGACTCTGAGGATGTTGAGTATGCTCAGAACCAGATTGATCGTCTCAAAGGAACACTGGAAGAGGAACAAAGCGGGC
>JAUVUL010000076.1 GCA_030600975.1 Candidatus Aegiribacteria sp. | reverse complement strand
CCTAAATCAACATTTCTGGTAGTTGCTGAAATCAAAACCTCGTCAACTGTTAATGACCCAAGAATACCAGTAGAAGCAGTCAATCCCATTAAATTTCCTGTTACAGGGGCTCCTGTCACTTCAGCTGTTGTGGTTACATCAGCGTCTGCGGCAATACCCATTGCTATTGTCCCAGAAGTAGCGTTACCAGCGTCTAAGTTGACCTGAATGGTCACATAGTCGGTAGTACCTGCTGTGACAGTAATTGGGTCAGAGGCAAAACTAATAGTTGCAACGCTTTCGCTGAATGTTACAACATTGCCATGCCTTGCGCCTGAACTATCCACAATCATTACGCCTGCAGAGTCATTGTCATTGCTGTAACCAGTTCTGGTTACCTTAAAGCCAGTAACCTCTACATCTCCGTCAGAGCCAGCTGTTAAACTAACTTTTGTGAAAATATTGTAAGCTGAACCAGCAACTAATGTTGCGGCAACAGGTGTGTCACTTGCCAAAGCAACTGTTAAACCAGTTCCTGTGGCTGTTCCTTCTTCCTCTTCTTCAGCTGGTTCTTCTGGTGTTCCGCCTACACTGTGGCAAGCGCTTCCATACCATTCATATCCTGCTGTAACACAGTCTATGGCGCTGAATATCTGAGAAGGAAGCAATTCTTCAACTACTTCTTCGCCTTCTTCAACTACTACCTCTCCTTCTTCCCAAACAACTTCTCCAGTACCTCCTCCAGCTACCAAAAGATTTAATTGCGCTCTAGTTGTAGAGCCAACAAAACCTGTTCCAGCTGTAAGTCCCCATGGAGCTAATGTTGCTTCATAGTATTTGTCCTGGAATTTAACAACTCCTCCTTTAGTCAAAGGACCAAAGTATTCGGTCTCATAACCAGGACTTCGGATACGTCAGGTTTCATGGCAGGAATACCTCACAGTGGTGGAACGGCGGCGCGCTCCGGTATGATTATACTTACAGTGATGAGGAACTTCAGGGCTGGATGCCTGCTATAAACAGGTTAGGTGCGGAATCAGGAAGAATGTTCGTAATGTTTAATAATTGTCATTTCGGTCAGGCAGTCCGGGATGCAATTAGAATGAAGGAATTGTTCGCAGGAGAATGATTATGAAAAACACAGTATTTTTACTCTCAGTTTCAGCTGTTGCGGTCATGTTTTTATCAGGAACTGGCTGCGGGATCACAAGCCCGGACTTTTCAGCCGATTTTCCCTTCTATTTTCTTCAGGACATAACCGTCCCCGGTGTTCCACGCAGCTGCAGCTATCTTAGGGATGGCGGAGATGGAATCGCGGCGGTGGACAGCCTCTATTTTGTAGATTACGAAAACGGTTACTGCCTTGCCCGGGTGTACCTCGAGGGATATTCGGTTGAAGATGTAGGAGCTACCGCCGAGGGGGGGTATGCCCTTGCGCTCTGTGGTAACCTTCTTTTCTACGTAAGTAACAGCACCTACATAGTTCACAATCCTGTTTCCCTCAGCTCCTACGGCAGATTTATTCTGACGGAACCTGTCGGTGGAAACTGGCACATTTTCTCGGTTGGAGCAAACGGGACGATTATTACGATCAACTCTCAGTCGTGGGATGTGACTGCGGTAGATTCTGTATCGGGGCTTCAGGACCCCGTAGCAGCTGCCATTACTGCGGACGGGTCAGCGATTTTCATAGCTGATGGTTACGATAATACCATCAAGAAGATTTCCACCGGTAATCTCAGCACCGTAGTGACTGAATGTGCGGTTCCCGGTGGAATTAACGATCTGTATGCAGGATCAGGCAATCTGGTCTATGCAGCTCCGGATTCACTAAGTGAGATATGGGGAATAGATACTGGAACAGGTCAGCGTTATTCCACCTATCCAATATCCAGCCCTGCCATTGCAGTCGCGGTCACCCCTGATGATCATTACATTTTCGTAGCTCACAAGAGCAGCGGTGTTTCGGTAATAAATGCACAGAATAACGATGTGGAAGCTACAACATCAGGTCATGGAACAGTATACGATATTGCCATTAACCCGAACGGCAACCGGTCGTTGCTCTGCTCAAACCTTGATAAGATCATAAGCCTTGAGAAGTAGGAACGGAATCGCTATACGCAGGCATCCTTGTTTCGGTTCAGCAGACAGCTTTCCTATCAGTATTCAATGAACCGCATGATGAACCTCAATGCAGGTCAGACTAGAAGGCTGATACTGGATTCGCAGATGTTGTTCGACAGGCGAGAAACCTCAACGGGTAAACATAGAACAACCAGCATTATTGAGAAACTCGGCTATATACAGATAGACACTATTTCGGTTGTACAGAGGGCGCATCACCATACCCTCTGGACAAGATACAGCGGGTATCATCCTGACATGCTCCATCAGCTGCAGGCAGTGGACAGAAAGATATTTGAGTACTGGGGTCATGCGGCATCCTATCTTCCAATGCGCGACTACAGATATTACACCTATCGGATGAATAACTTCTGCGATCCCAAGGACAAATGGGCCAAAGACAGACTGAAGAAATGCGGACACCTGATGGATGGAATCCTTTCCAGAATACGTAAAGAAGGGCCGCTGGGATCAAGGGATTTTAAATCCAACCCTGAAACGAAGCGGGGGCAGTGGTGGGACTGGAAACCTTCAAAAACAGCCCTTGAGCTTCTCTTCTGGAGAGGTGATCTGATGGTTACGCGCAGGGACAATTTCCAGAGGATCTACGATCTTACCGAGAGGGTACTGCCTGACTGCACCGATACCTCAATGCCCCAAAAGGATGAGCTGGGGCAGTTTCTTGTTCGCAGGGCTCTTAAGGCATACGGTATCGCGACCATGAATGATATTGTAAAACACATTCATGCCGCAGGTAGAAAAGTAATTGAAAGTGCTGCCGAAAGCATGCTGGAGGAGGAAGAGGTTATCTCAGTCAGTGTAGAGGGGAATCATGGGTACTACGCGCTTCCTGGTTTACTTGAAAATGTTCCCCAGGACAGCGGGAATTTAAGAAATGTGCATATTCTCTCGCCCTTTGATAATTTTACTATTCAGCGTGACAGGATGAACAGATTCTTCGATTTCGACTATGCACTTGAATGTTACACTCCCCGGGCAAAGAGGCGATATGGATATTTCGTTCTGCCTGTTCTTTGGGGAACAGAATTCGTCGGGAGGATGGATTCCAGAGCTGATCGCAAGAAAGAAATCCTTACGGTTCACAGTCTTCGGTTCGAAAATGGTTTCGATGAATGGGAAGAATTTCTTCCGATCTTTGCCGGGAAACTTGCTGATTTTGCCGTATTCAACAATTGCGGTAGAATAGACTTTGAAGATGTGAAACCCCGGAAGATCGTTGCCCCTTTGAAAAGACTTCTGAAGAATATGGAACCGGAGAATGCAGATGCCTGATATACTCAGTGAGATTTCCAGCGAACTAAGAAGGTTTGCAGAACCGGATAGGGCTGAAACCCATCAGTGGTTCTTCAAAACCGGCAGGGGTGAATACGGCGAAGGTGACATGTTCCTCGGTATAAGGGTTCCGCACGTAAGAAAACTTGTAAGAAAATTCAGGGGGCTTTCCCTGACGGATGCGGAGAAGCTTCTGCATTCCCGGTGGCACGAGGAGCGGCTGTTCGCGCTTCTTATACTGGTGGATTCCTTCAAGAGGAACGACGGCGAACTAAAAGAAAAAATCTACGATCTGTATATGGACAGCACGCAATGGATAAACAACTGGGACCTTGTTGACCTTTCAGCTCAGCATATTCCGGGAGGTTGGCTTTTTGACAGGGATAGAAAACCCCTGTATGAGTTTGCAGGATCGGACGATCTGTGGAAGAAACGGATAGCCATAATATCCACCCAGCATTTTATAAAAAAGAACGATTTCACCGATACGCTTGCAATATCCGAAAAGCTTATTTTTGATAATCATGACCTGATTCATAAGGCCGTTGGATGGATGCTTCGGGAAGTGGGCAAAAGGAACCTTGAGATCGAGGAAAAGTTTCTCAGGGAGTACTACAGGGAAATGCCAAGGACAATGCTCAGATACGCTATCGAGAAGTTCCCGGAGGAGAAACGGCAGAAATACCTGAAAGGTGTTATTTAGAGATGCATAGAATACTTTTCGTTGTACTTTCATTCGTACTGATTCTAACCTTTTCATGTGGAAACACATCCACAGCCATAGACAGGCCGAATGTAATACTGATAATCATAGATACACTGAGGGCTGACCATCTCAACTGCTACGGTTACCACCGGGATACTTCACCATCACTTGACAGTCTTGCGGCATCGGGAACAAGGTGGGAGAACTGCCAGGCACAGGCTCCCTGGACTCTTCCTGCAACCGCAACAATTTTCACCGGGCTCAACGCAAAACAGCATGGAACCGGAAGAAGACTTGATGGAGACCACCGTCTGCACAGTGAAATACCCATTATCCCAACCATATTCAGTAACGCCGGATACAGGACCTGCGGAATTTTCAACGTGGTTCTCCTCAACGAGAATCATGGCTTTGCCAGAGGATTTGATTATTACTCCTGCGACGACTTGGGAGCAAGAAGGGCAGCGATTAGCGTTGATGAATTTCTTCGGTGGCTTGAATCGGGCAGCGATGAAAGACCATTTCTGGCTGTTCTTCATTTCTTCGATGTTCATGACCCGTACGATCCGCCACCCCCTTTCGACAAACTCTATTTTCCGGACGATACTCTAGATGTTTCAATGTGGGAAATCACTGAAAGCGGTCAGATCGCACATCCTGAACACCTTGAGCATTTCCTGTCCCGTTACGATGGCGGTATAACCTGGGTGGACACTCAACTTGGACGGCTCTTCAGTGAACTTCGTTTTCGTGGTTACGGAGACAATACAATCATCATGGTTACCGCTGATCACGGAGAGGAATTCCTTGAGTGGGGATGGGTAGGCCATGGGGGGCATTTGTATCAGGAACTCGTACATGTTCCCCTTATTGTATCAGGTCCGGGGATACCTTCCGGGGAGGTAATCACTGAACCCGCTGCTCAGTTCGATATCCTTCCGACTCTCCTTTCCATCTGCTCGATTGAGGATACATCATATTTTGAAGGTGTAGACCTTTTCAACCGGGCTGCAAGGGATCCAAGACCACTTCCTGCCAGCCGGTTGATGTTCTGGGGACAGATGCTGGGAGAAACTCCTCTTGCAGCGGTTGTGTATGGAAGGATGAAGGGACTTGTCACAAGGAAGGGAAGCACAGACAGCTATTACATGTTCGACCTGCTGAACGATCCACATGAGCAGGCGCCCCTTGAGGCCGATTCAACCCTGATGGAACTCCTTGATTACTACCGGGCAACCCCGATGCTGTGGGATCCTCCAAGGGTCCAGGACCTCGACAGCTCATCAACCCGAGCCCTTGAGGACCTGGGTTATATCTGATTCAGTTTAATCCTGTGTTATTGCTTAACGGACTGCTGGTAGATCCAGATGCTGTCAGTTAACATCACCCAGATAGATAGATCCCCTGTACGTACCGGCAATGATTTTCGGAAGGATATCCTTAAGTACAGACGGATATATTCTAAGACTCTTCAGCCGTTCAGATTCCACCCACTCGACACCTGTTTGCCAGAGATCAGGCACCAGAGCCTGTTCCGTATTACGGACTGGAATCGCTCTGAAGATCAACTCCGTCTGGTGAACATCCGCCTCCCAACGGGCGAATTCATGGTTGGCTCCGATGTAATCCCTCACAAGGATCAGTTCTCCCGGTTCCACAACCCAGCCTGTCTCCTCCAGCACTTCTCTCTTGATTGCCTGCTGGAGGGTCTCACCGAATTTCTGCCCGCCACCGGGAAGAAGGAAGAAGTCCCCCGTATCATCATGGTTCAGTGTGAGAAGAATTCTGCCATCTTTTACGATTACAGCTTTGCAGGCATTCCGTTTCCTGCCCTTGTTGCCATGGGTTTCAAATGCTTCAGGCATATCAGAGATTAGACCCAACGGTCAGGTAGAACTGCCACATAGCCTGACCTGCAAATACAGCAACAGCTGCGCCAAGGGCAAGGAAAGGACCGAAGGGTATAGGAAGCCTTCTGCTCCTTCCTGCGATTATTGCAGCGATTCCGGTAAGAGATCCCGTAAGGAAAGCGATGAAAAAAGCCATCGCCGCGGAAGAGGGACCCAGGAAAGCTCCTATCATTCCAACAAGCTTGATGTCTCCCCAACCCATTCCACCCTGAAATTCATCAGTTTCATCTTCATGCCCTTCAGGGGCTATTGTGTATCCCGGTCTTCGTTTCAATATCAGCTTACTTACAATCCTTATAAGGAAAAAGATTAAGAATGCCACTGAAGCCGTAAGCAGTGAAGGCAGCAAACCCACTCCGCCCGGCGCCATGGAGAATGCCAGTCCGACTGCGATTCCCCCAAGGCTAACGCTGTCCAGGATTATCCAGTGGTCGATGTCCGTAAGGACAACGCAGATAAGAAGCGATATGAATACAGTGTTCGTAAAGAAGAGCCACGTGATGCCGAATTTCAGGAAAATCCCGGCAAAGAGAAGTCCTGTCAGAAGCTCAACCAGGGCGTACCTGATAGAAAAACGGGCACCGCAGTTCCTGCATCTGCCTTGAAGGATGAACCAGCTTATAACCGGGATATTATCGTACCACCTGATAGCCTTCCCGCAGGAAGTGCATCTGCTTCCCGGTCGGATGATGGATTCGCCTCTGGGCACTCTCCAGGCCACAACGTTCAGGAAACTTCCAACAACCATTCCGAAAAGCAAAACATATACCAAGTGCACTGTTTCCATCTGAATGCCTTTGACTTCCATTCAAGCACAACGTCTAAATTTGTCAATATTCGTAGTCTTTAGTATAATTCCCCCGTATTGGTGCAGGGAGTAGCTGCTTAATATCGACGCTGAATTTTAGCGGAGTCTATCGAAACTCAAATATGATAGCTGATATTGGCAGTATCGTTTAACCTAAATGAGGGAGCATTATGAAATATGCACTTGGTCTTGTTGTTATTATAGCAACGCTTAGCTTTGCCGGATCTGCCTTCTCAGGTGGCTGTGCGGAAACTTTCGGTATCAGTGGTTTTACCAAGGCATGGATCTACATGTACGGTACCGAGAATCATGACCCTGAGAACACTTTCAGGGCATACAACTGGACCGCCTTTACTGCCCGTCTTAATGACGATGTTTACGGTTGCGTAGGTACTCAGTTCCAGTCCTGGAGCGGTAACACCCAGATTCAGGTCTGTGACGCGTTCCTTAATATGAACATCATACCCGAGCTTTCCATAAAAGCCGGTCAGTTCAAGATTCCTGTAGGCTGGGCTTTCACCAGCTCAGGCGGCGGTCAGTATTTCCTTGACAGAGCTG
>JAUVUL010000128.1 GCA_030600975.1 Candidatus Aegiribacteria sp. | reverse complement strand
TGCGCTGATGAAGGAAGCCAATTTCATCGAGGTATCCTGTACACCCGAATCGGGTTCTGAGAGAATGCTTAAGGCTCTGGGGAAGAATTTCACGTTGAAGCATGTTGAACGTGCCGCCCGACTCCTTAGCAAAGCCGGTATACCTGTTGTCTGGTATTTCCTTTTTGGAGGACCGGGAGAGGATGAGACCAGTGTCAGAGATACCTTCAGTTTTATCGAAGAGAATATCGTGAAACGAGATCTGGTCTTCATAACAAGCGGTATTAGAGTACTACCGGGTTCACCGGTTTGCACCTTTGCCCGAGAGACCGGCCAGCTGGCTGATAGTACGGATATATTGAGACCTGTCTGGTTCCAGCCGGAAGGGATCAACATGGAAACAATGTTATACATGATCAACAGGGAAGTAATAACTCATGGTAACTATATTAACCTTCAGGACAATACGGATGAATCCATATTGGCAATGATTCTTAAAAAGGTATATTCATTTCTGGGACTGAAAGAACCTGTATGGGTTAACATTATGCGAAGGGATTTTATTTACAAATTGTCTGGTTATAACAGGTACAGACGATGGAAACTGGAGAAAGAAAACAGAGAATATCCCTTAAATCCCTGATTCTGATTGTTTCGCCAGTTTGTAGTTTGCCTGACGGATTTCTGTGCTTGCACTCAATCCGTGTGATACCGATCACAGAAGGATGAAGAAGAATGATCTTCATTGGCAAAAGTCAGAATACTGAATCAGAAACGGCTGGCCGTGAAGCTGCCGGAGAGGCAAAGAACCAGATAACCGGTAAGGATTCAATTTCCTGGGTGCTGGCATTCTGCGCCGGTCGGCATGAACCGGACAGTGTCCTGAGCGGAATAAGATCTGAGCTGGGTAATGTTGATATATATGGCGGGTCAGCGGTTGGAATAATCACGAACAGCTCACTTGGGTACACCGGTTATGAATGCGGTCTGGCAGTATTTACCGCTCCGTTCCCGGTACCGGAAGTTGCAGTGATCGACGATTTGAAGGCAGGCGAGTATGAAGCCGGCAGGAACCTTGGCATTGGACTCGAAAAAACAACTGCAGAAGGAGACACAATTCTCCTATTTTACGATAATGCACGGTCAGCTCCTCCTCCTGTGCTTTATACCGGGAGCCAGTTAGTAGATGGCCTTTATGCAGGGCTTGGCGGGAAAAACCTGCATATTATCGGTGCCGGTATGGTTGGCGAATTCACGTTCTCATCAAGTTTCATTTACAGTGGCAGCAAAACAATGACACATTCAGCAATTGCTATTGCCTTTCCTGGAGAAATACTGCAGTCTCATACAACACTGATGCATGGGTGTTCTCCTGTTAGCTCTTTTCTGGAGATTACCAGGATAGACGGACCTGTCCTCTATGAACTTGATGGTAGGCCGGCAATAGAAGTCATATGTGAGAAACTTGCTATAGATCACGAAACTTTACCTGAGATCATCCAATCCCTGATATTGACTATTGGAGAAAAGTATGGAGATGTTTATGCGCCTTTTAATGAAAATGCGTATGTAAACCGCCTTATTATTAACTCAAATCAGGAAGATGGTTCTGTGAGACTCTTCGAGGCGGATTTTCATCAGGGAACCAAGGTCCAGATCATGTCTCGGGATAATCGGATGATGGCGGAATCAGTTCAGAAAGGAACTTCTACGTTGCTCGAAACCATTGACAGGAAAAAATCGGAATTCGCCCTGTATATCGACTGTGCAGGGAGAGCTTCCGGCTTCAGCGGTTCTGAAGTTGAGGAGGCTGGTATTGTCAGGAAGATAATCGGGGACAGCATGCCGTTCTTGGGTTTCTATTCCGGCGTGGAGATAGCCCCGCTTCTGGGTCGCAGCCGTCCGCTGGACTGGACGGGGGTGCTGACAGTATTCACAAATGAAAAAAACTAAGGAGAACATTCAGGCTGAAAAGGATTTCTATCGTCGTCAATGTGACGATATGGGCCAGCAGATCCTGAGATTGCAGCAGGAACTGACTCAAGTTCATAATGACGCAAAGCGATCACACACCACTACTGCTCTCATATTGAAAACATACGAATTAATTAATCATGATGTTTCTATTGAGGATATCGGAAAACGCTTTCTCCAGGTGATTCTCAGCACATTGTGGGCAGATCGAGCTATGGTTCTTCGATACGATAAAGAAGCTGGAGTATTCACCTCACAGTGTTCTCTTGGTCTTCAGCATAATTCCTCACCGGTACCCGGGTTCAATGACACTTCGCCTGAGTTCCTGTTCGTAAATTCAAATACGGAAGCGACCCCTGTGACTGATTCTTTCTGCAGCGCAATTGAATCAAAATATATCCTGTGGTGTTTCAACCGGTACGAGGGAGTCGCTCTCCTGATTGGTAATGACATGGAGGATAGAAAATTCCGTCTTCCTTTCATGGAGAAAGACCGGGATATAGTTGAGAGTTCCCTGAATGTTTTCATCGATATCGTCAGAAGAAAAGAAGCTGAAATAGCATTGCTGAATTCCGAGAGAAGGTATCGTAATCTTGTTCAATCTTCACCGGAATCCATTATAGTATGCTGCGATAGCCGAATTGCATTTGTAAATAATGCCGGGTTTAAACTGCTTGGAGTTGAAAACCCGGAAGAGATTGTCGGTCGTTCGTCGATGACGTTTATTCATCCGGAAGATCGGGAAAAAATCGGGACAATGGTCAGGGAAATCCTGGAGAATCGTCATGAAACTTCCCTCATGGAAGTAAGATTCCAAAGAATCGATGGTACCACCGTTGATACGGAGGTTGTTGCAATCCCCTTCGTTTTTCAGAACAGATCTGCAGTTCAGATAGTTGCCATTGATGTTTCAGAACGTAAGAAGATGGAGAAAGAACTTATAAAGGCTCAGAAAATTGAATCCCTTGGCATCCTTGCTGGTGGAATCGCTCATGATTTCAATAACATTCTTATGGGCATTCTGGGGAATATTGAACTGGCAATCGCATATTCAAATCCCGAAACAGAAGAATACGATTTCCTTGAAAACGCCCATAATGCATCAATCAGAGCGAAGGAACTGACACAGAAGTTGCTGACTTTTTCCAAGGGCGGAGTTCCATTGACCAAGTCTACAAGATTGGCTGAAATAATTACCGATTCCGTCAATTTCGTTCTCAGTGGTTCGAGTATCATGTGTGATTATTCGTTGCCTGCCGATCTGTGGCCTGTCGATATTGATGTGGTGCAGTTCAGACAGGTGATCGAAAACCTGACCATCAACGCTAATCAGGCAATGCCTAATGGAGGGATCTTCTCGATAAAAGCGGAAAATATTCATGGAGAGACCATGAAGTCACTAAGCCTCTGTAAGAAGAAGTATGTGAAGCTTACTATAAAGGATCAGGGAGTAGGGATATCAGAAAAAGATCTCCAGAACATATTCGACCCGTATTTCACGACAAAAGACGGAGGAAGCGGTCTTGGCCTCGCAACCACCTATTCAATAGTCAAGAAGCATAACGGCTTGATCACTGTGGAATCCGAAATCGGCGAAGGGTCGACGTTCAGCATATATATTCCCGCTTCCGATAAAGAACCTCCTACGGGAAATGAAACAGAGGAAGAGCCTGAAACAGGCCAGGGGAAAATCCTGGTGATGGATGATGATGAGGCTGTGAGGATGGTTACCGTTCAGATGTTGGCCAGACTGGGATTCAGTACCGTTACCGCCTGTAACGGAAATGAAACCATAAAGCTATATAAGGCTGCAATGGAATCGGGAGACCCCTTTGACGGTGTCATTATTGATCTGACAATACGGGGAGGTATGGGCGGGAAGGAAACTGTAAACAGACTGCTCAAAATAGACCCGGACATAAAGGCTTTAGTTTCAAGTGGATACTCTAATAACCCTGTCATGGCTGACTTTCAGGATTACGGATTCAGGGGTATCATTAAAAAGCCGTTCAATATTCGTGAACTGAGCGAGTCCATGCTGAATCTTGTAAGCAACTGAGAAATCCGGCGTGCGGATAGTCTGTTATCTCCCTCCGTCATAATAAAGTCAAAGATTTTGAGACTATTCCATCAGCCAGGGCGTTGTGCTTGAATATTTTCCGATTTCAAGGTCAAGTGTTCTGGAGATTGTTTCATACTCATTATTACCGGTTATGGAAGTGATTACCTTCACTATCAGGTTGCCTCTGTCCAGAATGCTGGAGGGCATATGAATCAGCATCCCCCCTGTAACCTTCTCTATGAACCTGGCAAGGCGCCTTCCTGGAAGGATTTCCGGGCTTGTTCTCGATGTGTAATTCATGGGATCAATAATAAGAATCGGTAAATGTGTAATACCGCACATCCTGACCTCTTTTCTTACACCTTCGTAAAGCTCACTCTCGTAAGGGTCCGGACAGCCCAGAGGCAGAGGTTCCGGGGCGCAGTCGGACACCAGAAGGATGAAGCTTCCTGTTTGACCGGATGTAGTGCTGCACCTTTTGAGAGTTCTTCTTGCAATCATAAGTGCTTCTGCCAGCGGCGTGTAACCGGATGAGACCAGCTCCGCAACCCTTCCGTAAACGCGGAGCCTGTTCCTTGTCGGCTTGAAGTGAAGCACGGGGTTGCCCTTGTGCATGGAGACCAGCCCCACTTTTGACATGGGATCAAAGTGATCCTCAAACAGAGTCCTTAGTAGTTTACTTAAGCCGAAAAGGTAGTTGCTTGATGATTTACTGGCATCAAGAACGATCATAACAACAGCCCTTGGCCGCGAACTCCTCTCCCAGGTGCGCCACCAGCGCTTCTCAAATGGAATCAGGGGAAGCTTCTCTCCTCCTGTAACAGCTGCTATGACCGACTGGTATACATTGATATTTCCTGCGTCCCCGGTTGGAACAACACGGACAGGTTTTCCACGCGTCTGCTCAACGGATGGTTTCATCCTGGTGCTTTTGGAACCCAGGGACCCGGGCTGTGAACTTATTGAAATCCTGTCTACAAGTTTTTTTATAGCCCTGCTTTCCATGAACTCGGGAAACTCGGTCGTGAACATTCCATCCTGACCGTCCAGCAGCCTCATCTCGTCACTCCAGACATTACCTGTATTATCATCACTGGAATCCAGCGCAGTGGATACTGAAGCGAAGACTCTGCTTCGGGAATCCCATAGTCGGAGAAGTATATCCGATGCCGCATATCTCGATCCTATGCCCCACCCTGCCTTGAGAGCACTTAGAAGAGCTTTCTCCGATGGAGGTCCTTCAAGGCCGCCTTTACGAGTTCTATGGCCTGTTGCCAGAATAGCGGCGTCCCGGACATCGTCCCAGATCACCTTTTTCCGGTCCCGCAGGGAAGCAAGGGCTCCAGCAGCCCTGGTGATGACCATCTCAGGCCTGTGTCCATCCATTTCCAGGTAGCTCATTGCAAAAGCTATGGAAGCCAGGATTCTCACCTTGATTCCCACTCCGGGAAGTCTTCTTCTAGCCTTGATTATCTTCTCCCTTAGAACAGCATCCTTCCTGCGATATCCTGCTGCCGCGTTCTCTCCAAGGTATTCAAATGCAAGCAGCCGTTTGATCAGATCAACCCTCTCTTTACCGCTTTCCAGGCTGCCGACTTCCACCGAGAGGTCGAAGCGGTCCAGTAGCTGAGGGCGCAGTCTGCCCTCATCCGGATCCATTGTGGCAAGCAGTTTGAATCTGCTGGTGGTGGATACCGAGATGCCTTCCCGCTCAACGGTCAGCACTCCGCTGGCAGCGCAATCAAGGATCAGGTCTACAAGCCTGTCATTCAGCAGATTCACATCCTCTATTAGAAGTATCCTGCCGTCAGCCCTTTTCATGAGACCGGGGTTCAGCAGTGCTTTTCCTGTGCGCAGTATGGTGGAAAGGTCCAGGCTGCCGGTCAGATTTTCCTCTGTAACACCAAGTGGAACCCTGACAATAGATTGATCCGCATCCAGCCCCGGATGCAGGAAACGGGCGGATTTAACAAGAACACTTTTACCCGAACCCCTGGTGCCCTGGATCAGCACTCCTCCAAGAGCAGGGTCAGTCATGGCTATCTGAATGGCAAGGCGTGCCCTATCCAGGCCCTCTATGGCTGAGAATGGAATATCTTTCCCGAGCAAATCCGTCAGC
>JAUVUL010000390.1 GCA_030600975.1 Candidatus Aegiribacteria sp. | reverse complement strand
GGGTTCCTGATTTCTGAGGAGTTCATAGTCGGCATACTGTGTGAGAATGTTCATCTGTGAAATCTCATTTGCCAGAGAGTTGTCCTGATCTCTGTAGTGAATGATTGCATCGTTAACTGAATTGAGCAATTCCGTATCAAGATTGTAGAACCTGCTTCTGAGAGTACTGTTAATGGTTTGTTTCTGCGCTTCAGTCATTCCTTCCCTGATAGCTCCCAATTCCACGAACTGACTGATGTAGTCTTCCTTCATGGTTGTGATTTCAGGCCATAGCTCCTCAGCAGACAAATCCTGGTTTACCAGATCGTTCAAATTGGCATACATCTCTTCATAAATATCCGCGATTCTGTTTCCAAGAGCTTCAGGATCGGTTATTTCTTCAGCCTGATCAGAAGTCTCATCAGCTCCGTCAGCTGCTTCCCCGCCACATCCTGCTGCAAGCAGAATTGAAAGAAAGATAATAGCTGTTAATGACCATTTCATTTTTGTCCTCCTCTTGAGAAGTGAAATCAAGATGCCTCAGTATTGAGTGCGTAGCAATATTTCCGGGGTGGTCCCGGTTGTCAATATAGTAAGCTAGTCCGCTCTCGAGCTGCCGAAACTATTTACCACCGGAGTAACCATAAGGAGTACCGGAATTAATACAACTCTACCCGGGGACTTCGATTTCATCTGCCTCCTTACTCATTGACTATTCCTGCTGTACTCCTTCTGCTCTTATGCTCATCCTCAGAGTACCGGCATTGGTTTCTGCGATTAAAGTGGTGGATGCTCGTCCGGTCTGCAGGGGCTTGTATGTAATGACAAACGGCAGTGAATGACCAGGCTGAACCTGTTTGCGGGTTACACCTTCGATGATGCGTGTACCAGATATGGAGAAACCCAGAGCATCGATATCGCGGTGATCCCGCTCGAGTTTCAGCGAAGTGACCAATAATGGAGTTGGTCCGTCGGAGGTGATCAGGGCATTGCGGGAATAGGACGAACCGACGGATACTCTCCCCAGATTGTACGAATCCGGAACCATGTTTCCTATGGCCTGAGAATCCACTGTGTCTCCGGTCAACTGGATCTGGATGGGACTCTGTGGCGTGTTTGTACGGACCTCGATCCAGGCGTTGTGTTCACCTTCCCTCTCAGGTAGAAACGAACCTCCAATTGCGAGATAATCTCCTGGTGCTATCAGGATAGGACCCCTGTCCGGGAGTTCAGACAGAGGAATGACAACGTAGTCATTCCGGTAGTTCCACGAGGCTCGGCTGATAGGGTGGCTGCCTGGTATGCTTGTCAGGAGTACGTAGAAACTGTCAGCTTCGGGACCATGGACATAAGCGCCGGTGATCAGGATGGGCAGGTTACCCAGATTCTTAATGAGACCAAACTGCGTAGGTTCATACGACAGTACATCTACAACACCGTCTTCGAAGCAGACATCCTTTCTGTGGATCAAGAAACTGGGTTTCCTGCGCCTCGAGACAAGTGCACCGAAACATGGTGCGGTAACAACGTGGAAACAGTCGTCCGATCCCGGATCGCCTGCAGCTCCTTCGAATCCCATCTTCCATGAAATGCGTCCGCCGTCGTAGGAGTGGCCTTTCACCTCGAAATCGATGGCGCGCAAGTCCTCGATATCCGCGATATGGAACATCGAAAAACCCACAAATGCCATATCGGCTTCTATGTTGACTTCCCAGCCGGCCTGACGCGTAGTATCCGGAGTGATATAGAATTCATGCTCCGAACGGCGGAGGGGCCTCGGCATTCCAAAAGCGTAGGGCCCCGTCTTCGGTGCGATCACACTGAACCCGGAGATCATTCGCCCCCGCATCTCCCAGTGGTAAGGACACGAAATCAAATTCATTAAATCCATGGTGGCTTCGTCGCCTTCACCATAGATATCACACCACATACCCCAGCTGAGGCTTGTCGATGTCTGCCATGGCTGGGGGTAACCATCCGTATAGCTGGGACCATCAACGCTGACGTTGAGCCCTTCCTCCTCTGGCCACTGTCTGCCGGCTCCAATCCTGGCCGATTCAGGCATGTAGCGTACGCGATGTAACTCACTGCAATCGAAGAAGAGTTCTTCCAGTGCCCGTTCGTGATTAACATGAGCCCGGAAATGGTGTATGGCACCGAATACATCACCACAGACAGCGGTTCCCGGTGCTTCCCACTGAGTGGACATTGTACAGGGGTCATCGGCTATTATGCGTCCGACCGATTCAGCTTCGGGCAAGTCACCGCTGATGGAGAGGTTGCCGGTGGTCTGAATATCCATCATGGAGCTGTCCCAGGCGACTATGCTGTAGTAGATTCTGACCCTGTACGGAAGGACGCCACGATTATCTTTTGTGGCTACTCCTCCGTCTCCCTCGATATGGATCACTCGACGACCGTGTGGACGCGGTAGATCCAGCCGTTCACCAATCCTGAAACTCACCGCAGTGGCTTCGTTCGATTCCTCGAGGTATTCGAATCTGAACCCGCGGCTGAGCACAATGAAATC
>JAUVUL010000170.1 GCA_030600975.1 Candidatus Aegiribacteria sp. | reverse complement strand
CTGAAAGGTGGAGCGTTGATTCTTGACAGACTGGCAAGAGAAGTAGAAGCACTGATCTTTGCTTCAGAACAGCCGCTCAGCATAGAGCAACTGTGTGAATACACCGGAAGCGGTGAGGATTCCATTCATCAGGCCCTGGACAGGCTTAACAAGGTATTTCTGGACCAGCAGCATGCTCTGACGATAATAGAGGTTGCCGGAGGATTCCGCATCGCAACAGACAGAGAGTTCGGAGATGTTGTCTCACAGCTCTTCGAGGGGAGAAAACCGGGGAAACTGTCCCGGGCAGCCCTTGAGACAATGGCGGTAATCGCTTACAGTCAGCCATGTACCAGGATAGCAATAGAATCCATCAGAGGAGTTAACTGCGACAGTGCCATAAGAACGCTGCTGGAAAGGGATATGATAAGGATCTCAGGAAGAATGGAAACACCTGGAAGGCCTCTGCTGTATTCGACAACCAGCGCTTTCCTGGAGTATTTCGGGCTGAGCAACCTGGACCACCTCCCAAGGTTCGATGAAATCGAAGAACTTCTCGGCATGAGCTCCTCTGAAATGGAGGAGAGGTACCTCTTTGGCTCCGGAGACAATGCGGACTAGTTACAGGCTCAATAGATACCTCGCGAGGGCGGGTATAGCTTCCAGAAGGAAAAGCGACATTCTTATCCAGGAAGGCAGAATATCGGTCAACGGTGAGATCATCACTGTACCCGGTTTCAGAGTATCCAAAACGGATGAGGTAACCTATCAGGGCAATCCGGTCAAACTCCGGCCTTTCAGGACGGCTGCCCTCAACAAGCCACACGGTTTTGAGACAACCCTGTCGCCAGATTCAAAGAGATCTATCCAGCAGCTGATCAGTGGCCTTCCGCCGGGAACGGTGCCGGTGGGTCGTCTGGATATCAATACCGGCGGACTGCTCCTGCTCAGTAACGACGGAGAACTGGTGAATCGCCTCACACATCCTTCATGGGAGGTTGAAAGGGAATACAGAGTATTTCTGAAGAACCCGCCCGGTCCATCGGCCATGCGATCTCTCAGAAAAGGAGCTTCGATAGGTCCTGGAGAATTTTCAAAACCACTTGCTGTCAAATCCTCGGGCAAGAGATCGCTTAACATAGTATTGCGAACAGGAAGGAACCATGAAGTTCGCAGACTGCTTGAAGCATGCGGCCTTCAGCTTGAAGGCCTTGAGCGTGTTCGCTATGGATCAGTTACTTTAAAGGGTATTGAACGGGGGAAATGGCGCCTGCTTGACGATGCTGAGCTTAAGGCTCTGATGAGAACCGTGAGACTGGACCTCGATTGATATAAATCTGCTCTCTTGACTTATACTGTGATTATTCAAATATTTGCAGCCACTTTGAAAAGAAAGGGTGTGACCTTGCCTGACTCGCCTGACTAGAGTAATAGCCATTGACGGACCCGCCGCTTCCGGAAAGAGCACTACAGCTCGACTGGTTGCAGAACGGCTGGGTTTCTCATACCTTGATACCGGAGCCATGTACCGCGCCTCGGCTCTGTTAGCAATTCGTAATTCAATTGACTTCGATGATCCTGTCAGGGTGGCTGAGGCTATTCACAGCCATTCTATAGATATCAGGGATGGTTATATCTTCATCGATGATGAGGATGTTTCTGCTCTTATCAGGACACCTGAAATAAGCGATGCGGCCAGCAGGATATCGTCAGGTTCTCCTGTTCGTCGGGAAATGGTGGCTCTTCAGCGCAGATTCGCCGAAAACCACGATACAGTTGCCGAAGGCAGGGATATGGGGACGGTGGTGTTCCCAACTGCAGACCTGAAAGTGTACGTTATTGCAGATGTCGCCATAAGAGTTATAAGAAGGTGGAGAGAGCACATTGCAATGGGCGAAACAGCTGATTATGACATGCTGCTCACGGCGCAGCTTGAACGGGATCGAAGGGACAGAAGCAGGTCCGACAGTCCCTTAAGGCTGGCACCCGGAGCTCTCATCCTTGATTCAACCCTTATGAGCATTGATCAGCAGGTTTCAGCCGTTCTGGACCTTTACAGGAAGAGATCGTTTTGAACCCCATGAAGGAATCTGTTCGAATACGCATACAGTACTACGGTGGCTGGCTTGCACGGATTCTGTTCGGGTTCATCGTGCGCGGAGCCGAAAAAGTTCCCAGGCGTGGTGGATTAATAATAGCCTGCAACCACATTTCAGAAATGGACCCGCCTGTACTGGGATTCTCCATTCCACGAACTTTTGCGATTATGGCCAAGGTTGAGCTGTTTAAGCACAGATTCGGAGACTTCTTTCTCGGGAAATTGAATGCTTTCCCTGTTAACAGGGCAGGAATTGATACGAAGGCCCTCAGAACGGCAATAGAATTTCTTAAGGAGGGGGAGGCTGTGATCATTTTCCCTGAAGGTACAAGAAGCCATGATGGACGTCTTCTTCCGGCAAAGTTGGGAATCAGTCTTATCGCATCCGCATCCGGAGCCCCTGTGCTGCCCGCTTTCATATGGGGTACTGATCATGCTATGGATGCGCTGACAAGAAAGGGAAAACCGTTCAGTGTCAGCTTCGGGAGACTGATTCCAAGTAGAAAGCTGATGGAAATAAAGAAGAATGAGGGAAAAAAAGCTGTGGCTGAAACTGTAATTGCAGCCATAGCTGAGACAGGTTGCCAAACAGGATTATATTCTAATTAGTAATGTAAATAGTACAGTAGAAAGGAACAATGTGGATAAAGAAAATGAACTCATCGTAGGCCTTACTCTCGAAGAGATCGAGGCTATCGAAGGACAGGATTACTCGGTGGCCCAGCGGGAAGAGCTGGAAGCCCAGTATCTTGAGAACATTGGATCGAACCAGATCAGGCCTGGTGCGATTGTTACCGGTAGACTTCTCAGGAGGGTCGGTAATGAAGTAATTGTAGATATCAATTACAAGAGCGAGGGTATCATCCCCATGAGCGAATTCGGGAAAGATGAGGAGATCATTCCCGGTGAAGAGGTGGATGTACTGATAGAGACCCTTGAAGACCAGGACGGTAGAGTATCGGTATCCAAGGAGAAAGCACACTTCCATAAGGTATGGAAGGACATCAAGGATGCCTACGATACCGGATCGGAGATTACTGGAACCATAGTCCGCAGGATAAAGGGCGGGTTGAAGGTAAGGATAATGGGTGTGGAAGCATTTCTTCCCGGCTCACAGGTTGCCCTTCGCCAGGTGCCCAATCTTGAGCAGTTTCTGGGCAATGATTACAACTTCAGGGTTATCAAGCTCAACAAGCGGCGCCGTAACATAGTCGTAAGCAGGAGGCAGGTGCTTGAGGAAGCAAGAGCTGAACAGAAGGAAACACTCATCAAGGAGCTTGAGGAAGATCAGGTTCGAACCGGTATCGTGAAGAATATCACCGATTTTGGTGCTTTTGTGGATCTGGGTGGAATAGACGGTCTTCTCCATATCACCGACATGAGCTGGGGGCGTGTGCGTCATCCGTCATACATGTTCTCCATCGGAGACGAGATTGAAGTTAAAATCCTCAAGTTCGACAGGGAGCGTGAGAGAATCTCGCTGGGATACAAGCAACTGCAGCCCTTCCCATGGGATGGTGTAAAGGAGAGGTATCCTATCGATTCCATAGCAATGGGTAAAGTCGCGAGTATCACCGATTATGGTGCATTTGTTGAACTGGAGTCCGGTGTAGAGGGGCTTGTTCATATCTCCGAGATGTCATGGACAAAGCATATCCGTCATCCTTCCAGGATTCTCACATTGGGTGATGACGTTGAAGTAATGGTTCTCGGTGTGGATGAGGATGAAAAGAAGATATCTCTCGGACTCAAGCAGACCCTGGACAATCCCTGGGATTCAATTGAAGAGCGGTATCCCGTTGGGACCGAGATCGAGGGCAAGATCAGGAACCTCACATCGTTCGGTGCTTTTGTCGAGATCGAAGAGGGAATAGATGGACTTGTCCACATCAGCGACATGAGCTGGACAAGAAGAATCAATCATCCATCCGACCTGCTCAAGAAGGGCGATGTTCTGAAGGTTGTCGTACTCAATATCGATGTGGAGAACAACCGCATATCACTTGGTCTGAAGCAGACTCAGGAGAATCCCTGGAATACCATGGAAGAACGCTATCCTGTCGGAAAGGACGCCAAGGGTTGCGTAGTACAGCTTCTGGACAGGGGAGTTGTTGTCCGTCTTGACGACTACATAGAGGGGTTCGTACCCCAGAGCCAGCTGGGATGGGAAGACCTTGAAGATCCATCTGATGTTATACGTGTTGGGGATGAGCTTCCACTTAGGGTTATCGAGCTTGAACCCTCCAGTAGAAGAATAGTACTCAGTGTACGGAGTTACTTCAACGGCAGACCTATGGAGGAGCTGAGCGCTTTCAGGGAGAGCCTTGAGGGGCGTGAAAAGCTGGAACCGGTGGAAGAAACGTATGATTATGCGGAAGAAGCCGTCGAGTATACCTCAGTAACTCCTGAAGAAGACTCAGCTGAACCATCTGAAGAAACCACTCCTGAAACGGAAGAAGAGGAGTCCTTGGAAGAGGTTGAAGAGGCCCCGGAAGAAGAGTCAACTGAACCATCTGAAGAAACAGCTCCGGAACCGAAAGATGAAGAATCCGTGAAAGAGGTTGAAGAGACTTCGGAAAAGGTTGAAGAGACTTCGGAAGCAGATGAAGAAGACGAAAAGAAGTAAGAGTTCTGTAAAAGAATGCGGGAGGGGGGATGATTCCCTCCCGCAGATTCAGCACAGGATCTACGGCCATACTCTTGGCTGCAGGTTGAACGCCTTTGAAACCGAGGCAATCCTTGAGGAATTCAGACACAGATGCGGAATTGAAAGGGTTTCTGATCCAGATGACGCTTCTATCATTCTTGTGAACTCCTGTGCTGTGACCGGAAGAAGCACCGCAAGATCCAGAAAATCCGTACGGAGCTTCTGCAGAAGGACCGATGCTGAAGTTGTTGTCACAGGATGTGTCGCGGAAGTAATGCCTGAGGAGTTCGATGACCAGGATGTGATTCTCCTGCCCAATACAGCAAAGAAAGATCTTGTTGACATTGTAGCAGGCAAACTCGGGATTCCTCTCGCCGGCAGGTCTGCAATCCACAGGGAACCAGCCGGAGCCATATTTCCGGTCAGTGCCCCCTTGATCATTTCAAGGACGAGGGCTTTCCTGAAGATCCAGGATGGTTGCGATAACCACTGCACTTACTGCATTGTTCCCGCAGCTCGCGGCCCATCCAGAAGCCAGCCAAGAGAGCTGGTACTGTCCCAGGCCGAGAGCCTTGCATCTGCAGGATTCCTGGAAATACTGCTTACAGGTGTGG
>JAUVUL010000345.1 GCA_030600975.1 Candidatus Aegiribacteria sp. | reverse complement strand
TGCGATTATGCTCAGATTACTCTTCCAGCTGTTCCTGCTCGGCTCTCATGGAATCCTCAACAGCTTCGAGGTACTGCGACCATTCATCCCGCAGATCATGGATATCGCTGGTTTCTCTCAGGTTCCTGATGATATACTCAGATCCTAACATTTCATGGCCAGATTGGGCGGTAATATAGGTCAATGCCTGCATGTTCTGGTCTTCGGTGGAGACCTGCCTTGAGAGTATTTCAGCAATTACGCAGCTGGTTCCGGTTATGAAAGGTCCGATAACCTGGAATTCTGGGGCAATAAGTGCTGCTTCAGCGAATTCCTCGGAATAGAGAATTCCTCCTGCAGCTTCCGGATCCATTTGAGCATTACGTCTTATCTGTGCAGCTGTAAAGGAAGGAATCGAATGAACCTGAAGTGATTCAATGGAAGCGTATGTTGCCAGATTGATACTACTGCTGAGGATATCATTGATTATTTCCTGAGCTTTTACCATTGCAGTTTCCCTTCTGAGAGCATACATGGCTGTTTCGTGCAGAAGCCCGGAAATTAGAGCTTCTTCGTACATGGCAGTATCAGCGGGGAAGTACTCCAGTCTCCTGACCATGGTGAACGCAGGGTATCCACCCAGGTAGGAAGGACTGAAAAATACCGGACCTAAGGGATCTCTCCAGAGCGTGTCCGAAGCGAAAGTTACAAGCTCTTCGGAAACAATTCCTGAGAGAGGAGTATCCTCCTCCACCAGTATTTCCCCGAAATCAACTATGAACAGGGAATCCGGAACTTCGGGAACGGGTTCGGCGAGCATGTCCTCCATGCCCGATTCCAGATCCCACATCATCCTTCTTACTGTCGAATACTGGGGTAGAACCGGTATTTCCCAGCTCTGTAAAAAGAGGGTATCATCTTGAACTGATTCTGAATCAAGCGTAAAGGTATCGGTGGATTCGTGGAGGGAGTCAAGAAGCAGGACATGATAGCTGCTAATGGATGGATTTCCCGAGTACATGCTGAGGAAAGTTTCCGTTCTTTCTCCCGTTTCCATTCTGATGCTGTCCCCGAATACTCCCGCTATCTGAGATCTGGTGGCTACTATCCTTGTGCCTGCGGTTGAATATACGAGGGAATCGATTCTGTTCATGGCGAATTCCAGATCGGAGTCCACAGGCAGAATCTGAACTGTGATATACCTTAAAAGGGAACCAGAAGGACTGTTGAAGAATTCTGGACTGCTATCGTAGAACTCCCTCAGATATGCTTCATCGGGTAGGGGAGGTATAGTGTTAACAACGATGTATCTGGCTGTTATCTGCCCCTGGCTGTCAAGGATTAGATAATCAACCTCCTCCAGGCTGACCATGCTGACCATTCCGGAAGCAAGAGGGAATCTCATGGCGCTGGCGCTCATATACGTCTGGTAGAGGTACTGCTGGTACAATCCAGGCTGTTCTAACTTTATCATATCGAAATATTCCCGGGCTGTCATTTCACCCAGATTCTGCATTCCGATCTGCGCGATGAGCAGTTCCTCAGCCTGTTTTACCGTGAAATCCTGCCAGTTGTGATTCTTCAGGTATATTCCCTGAAGCTTCTGATCGATAAGACCTTGAAAAGCCTCTTCCGATATCTGAGCGCTCATAAGAAGCAGCATGGACTCGGGATCAGGGTTGCCGCTCTGCTCAAGCATCATGCGGTACCGTTGGCTCCAGGATTGAAGAGCCTGCTGGTATTCATCAGGCAGAATGTCCTTGCCATCCACCGTCGCGATAGGGCGCTGGTAGGGATTTCTGGGTCCAGAATCTCCTTCTCCCATACCCCATCTCAGGAAGATAAGGGCAACGAATATGACAATTGTGGCGATCAGGAATATCTTAGCATTATCTCTTAACCAGGTTAACATCATTATCCCCCGAAACTGGATTGGTTTTTTGAAGAAGCAAAAATACACACCTTCAATGCATTATGCAAGGTCTGTCAAAATATACTAAGGCAGAAAAAGGAAATATGAAAATCAGGAAATACAGTGAGATGGACAGTTTGGTCAATAATGCTTCAGAAGGGGCTGTACTTGTGATCGCAGGACCTGACCTCTACCAGTCGGGACGGCTTCAGAGTACAGCTGTTAAGAGATTCAGAAAGGCGCTGGATTACGAAATATTCCGATTCGAAGCTGATGAACTCAGTGAGGGTGACCTTAAAAGACATCTACTTGAGAATTCACTTTTCTCCACGGGCAAGCTGATAATAATATCGAATACTCATAAAATAGGGAAAGCTACAGTATCGGAACTGCTTGATGCCATAAATGAGGGGCTCAGTGATTCAGCCCTTTTCCTGTCATCTTCAAAGGTTCCCAGGGAATCCGCGATACTGCGGAAACTGGAGAAAGCAGTGCCTGTCTATACATGCTACGAACCTTTCGAAAGGGATATGCCCGGCTGGGTTTCAAGACTGGCTTCCGAGGAGAATATCAGACTTACGCGGGATACAGTTCAGCTTCTGACAGAGTATTCGGGAAGGAACCTGAGAAGACTATCAGACGCCGTGACAAAACTGGCCTTATATCATGGCCCCGGAACCGAGATTGACAGTGCCGGCATGATAGAAGTCGTCTCGGGAAAGGGCGGGGCTGATATCTTCCATCTCGGAGATATGATTTTCTGCAACAGGAGGGGTGAAGCGGTGGATGCTGCATGGTCTCTTCTGCGGTATGGAGAGGAACCTGTAGGTATGATCGCTTACCTTTTCAGTCTTTGGCAAAAGGTCATAGGGGCAATGGAAATAGTTGAGGCAGGTGGAGGCAATCAGGAAGTATCAGCAGCAACAGGAGCGAAGTATCCACTTCTTGACAAGCTCATAAAATTCACAAGAACCGCCTACAAGGTTGATACAGCCGTCGCTGCAGAAGCGTTTGCGGAGGCTGACCATGGAATAAAAACAGGTGTTGATCACCTTCTGGTTTTTTCGAGGTTGATCTTCACCTTGACAAGTGGCCGTTTATAAACGACAATTGAGGTTGTATTAAGTATTAAGTGAAAACATTTAGATAATCTATCCTAGGAGGAGAGCATGGCAGAGGTACTTGAAAAAAAGA
>JAUVUL010000194.1 GCA_030600975.1 Candidatus Aegiribacteria sp. | reverse complement strand
GAACAGCAGCTCCGTGAATTTTCCATCTTCCTCTAACGTATAGGAATCGTAGAGACTCGAAACCAGAAGTATGTTCCTGATCCTCCGGGACATGAGAGCGTGGAACGGAATGGCATCTGCTCCCCGCCTTCGGACGATTTTATCAAGTTTTCTGTCCCTCATCTGTTATCTTTATACTCCTTCAAGACTCTCTGCAAGTATTTCCTGCCAATGAAATAGGATTACAACTTCACTCCGGGTCAACTGTGTAATTCGTAATTGGGGACGGAGGTAATTAGAATTTCTAATTACCTCCGTCCCTTTTCACGGGAATATACCCACAATATGCTGATGCCGGCATGCCGGATATTTTATTATCTGAATCTGGACGCACCAATATATATAGGTATATTACCAATCAATTTTGGTGTAGCACCAATATAAGTTGCAGAGGAGGAAACATGAAAATTGACCTTGATAACGTTGCATATATCGGAGAGACATCAGTAACTATACGAAGCAGCCGACGCCGGATAACAATACCTAAAGAGATCGTTGAAGAACTCCGGATATCCGATGGTGACAGGATTCGCTGGGTTCTGTTCAATGATGGGAAACTGTGCATCTCAAGGGTGAAACCATCATCTGAATCTTCAGTTGACTCCACAGTAACAGAGATATAGAAAGGTCAGGATAATGGATCCTGTTTTACCCTTACTGATATTGTTCATTATAGCATTCGCCAGTGAATTCGTAGACTCGTCTCTGGGCATGGGGTACGGAACGACACTCACGCCACTCCTGATCATTATGGGTTACAATCCACTGGTGGTCGTACCCGCAATACTAACCTCGGAGCTTATTACCGGGAGCCTGGCCGCCTTTATGCATCACCGTGCTGGTAATGTGCAGTTCGATTTCCGGAATGATCCGGATCACAGACTTGTTAAAAAAATGAGATCGCTGGGATACATACCCAGATCAAATGCCTCGAAGATCGCCCTGGTCCTCGCGGTCTGCAGCCTCGCAGGCGCAGTCATAGCTGTATTCGTGGCCATTAACATCCCAAGGACATACCTTAAAGTTTTCATAGGCGTGATGGTCTTTTCAATGGGCATTCTGATCCTGCTCAAAAGAAACTCGAAACCACGGTTCTCCTGGAAAAAAATAGTAGGTCTTGGAGTTCTCGCAGCCTTTAACAAGGGGCTTTCCGGAGGAGGTTACGGCCCCCTTGTTACCTCCGGACAGATACTCTCGGGGGTTGATACGAAGAGTTCAGTTGCGATTACGTCACTGGCCGAAAGCTTCACCTGCCTTGTGGGAGTTTGTACTTTCCTTCTGCTTGGAACGGAATTTGACTGGACGATCACACTTGCTCTTCTTGCAGGAGCTGTGGCTTCGGTGCCGCTATCAACCAGGGTTGTAAAGAAAATAAAAGTAAAGAGTTTCACACTCATCGTGGGAACAGCCACGATTATCCTGGGGCTTTTTACTCTTTACAAGGTCGTTTTCTAAGACTACCTGAGTCAGCCTGCGAATGCTCCGCTGACAGAGGCAGCTGAAGAATTGTTCGAGTGCTTTGGAATACATCCTGAATAATATCCCTTCTGGAATGGATTCCGCATGCCGGACATTACCTGACCGCTTATTCTTGTAATGTTCATATCCGGGTACATTGTTTTGTGATGTGTGCCCCATTGCACTATCCTGCTGACAAATTCATCCTGATAACCTGACAACCCGTTATAGGCCAGTTGTATGCGATGAAGATCATCTTCACTGCAGCAGCCTGATTCAAGACATGTGTCTATCATGCAGAACAACTCCTCCGCAATGAGTGATGCAGAATAGCCCGCGCTGTCAAGAAGATGCTCGAGATCGGTTTCTTCCCGAAATCCTGATACTTCCCGGAGTTTTTCTGGTATTACGTACCATCTGTAACATGCAAGACAGTCAAATACTGAATCGTACATCTCATTGGTATATTCACTATACCAGGATTTTTCCAGATCATCGGCCCTTGCAAAGAAATGGTGCCTTACAAAAAAGGCTTTGCCTTTCGGGGAAGATGAAATTACAGATCCGTAATCCGCCATATTTGTCCACAGGTTCTTATAATGATTGACACAATCTCTGATTTCACGGTTCATACCCGCCTCCTGTCACATTCTTCTATACAGGTAAACATATGTATACTAATCGGAGGTGTCAAGTGCCGACAGGACATCGGAGTGATATTTCCCCGTCTTAACAGGAAGAAGCGGTACAGGGAAGCTGGAAGATCGACCGAGGCTGATCTACTCCCACCGGAAGTATTTTGCGGCAATTGCGAACCCCGCCACCGTGACGCCGCACAGGACAGCTATCTGGACAGGAAATTCCCACAGGTGTCCACCGAGCCAGAGCCCCCGCAGCAGTTCAATCACTTGGGTAAGTGGAAGAACTTCTGAGAAGGTTGAAAGGAAGGGCGGGAGCATTTCCCTTGGAAGAGCAGCTCCCGAAAGGAACAGCATGGGAAAATACATGGCGTTGGCGATAATCATGCCGCTGCGAGCGGTGGGGGCCAGGCTGGCCGGAATGAATCCCAATGCGGATATACTGAGTGTGGACAAAACGAAAGCCAGAAATACTTCGAGAATACTTCCGTAAAATCGCATTCCGAAAACAAGCGCTCCAGCCACGAGCAGAAGGATCATCCCTGCCACTGTAATCAAAAAAAGTGATGATAACTCCGCTGTCAGAACCAGCAATGGAGAAATCGGGGAGGCTTTGAACCTTCTAAGAATTCCCTTCTCCCTGTATGCTGCTATACTCGTAGTGAGACCCATGATACCGCTGGTTAAGATCACCATCCCAATGAAAGCGGAAACAGCGAAATCTATGTATCCGAAATTCTCTCCCGGAAATGGGTCATTGCCCCAGATACTGCCGAATAGCATCATGAGGAGCAGCGGGAATATCAACGTGAAGAAGAAGCCCGAAGGTTCCCTCAGATAGAGGATAAACTCCATCCGGGTCAATCTGAAATATCGCTGAAGCATATCAGTCCCTTATCTCTTTTCCGGTCAGTTTCAGGAAAACATCCTCCAGCGTGGATTTCTCAGTATGAAAATCCCCGAGTTCAATTTCACTTTCTACGAGCAGCTTCACGATTCCAACTACCGCAGAGCTGTCCCGCACACGGGCAATGGTCTTTCCACCCTCCCTGAAAACCTCAACCACTCCGGTTATTGATTCTATCTCTCTCTCGCAGAAGCTGTCGGGAATACCCATGATCACGCTGAGAGCGAAGGCGTGGGTCCTGATAAGTGATGCCGGTGTATCCATGGCAACGATTTTCCCATTATCGATTATTGCGACTCGGTCACAGAGCTTCTCCGCTTCGTCCATGTAGTGCGTGGACAGAAAGATGGTTTTACCATCATCCCTCAACCCTCTGACAAGATCCCACATCGAACGTCTCGACCGGGGATCGAGGCCGCTTGTCAGTTCATCAAGGAATACTATTTCAGGATCACCGACCAGAGATAGCGCTACGAAGAGCCTTTTCTTCTGTCCGCCCGACAGGGTTGAAAAGTAAGACTCCTTTTTGTCCGACAGCTCCAGTCTTGAGAGGATCCCGGTATCAGCTTTTAAGTTCCCATAGAAGCATGAGAACAGTTCTATGGCTTCCCTGACCTTCATTCTGTCGGGGAGTTCTGATTCCTGCTGCTGGATGCCTACCTTTTTAAGGAGAGCCATTCGCTGTTTCAGGGGATCAAGGCCCAGTACGCTGACGAATCCCGAATCGGGCCTGCGCATGCTTACGATACAATCCATGGTTGTGGTTTTGCCGGCACCGTTTGGTCCAACAATACCGAATATTTCCCCCTTCGATACGCAAAGGGAGAGACCGCCAACGGCATGCACATCGCCGTAGCTTTTTCTCAGATCTTCAACGCGAATAACCGTTTCAGGCAGGATAACCTCGATTCCTCTGTTCAATTCAGAACTGTTACCGTTTTCTTCAGCTCAACAGAACCGTTGGACAGCATTACCAGGAAACAGCCGGAATTCCATGATGACACATCAACGGTTTCCGCACTGTAGAGTTTACCCGACCATACGAGGCGACCGGAAAGGTCGTAAATCCCGTAGTTCCACTCTCCCTGCGGAGGAGTAAGTATCATAATGCCTTCCGAAGGATTTCGTCGGACTATACTCCCCTCAAATGCTTCCGGAGGACTTTCTCCACAGGACGTTTCATCGGAGGAGAGAAAAGCCCAGGTATGATAGGGCTGACTCTGCTGATCCTGCAGGCCCGCAAACACAATGTGTGAAGGTGATACTGTTTCCATGTAAAGGGTACTTACATTGTACACTCTCTCGGTGAACGGCTGCTCCCAGATAAGATCCCCGCTCAATGCATCAACAAGTGTTATTCTTTTTCCGTTGACGCTTCCACCAACAATGCAGCGAACCCATGAACCGCCCGTATAAACAGAATCAGCCCAGGCCACACTCCACGTATTTGAACCTGTGGCATAGCTCCATAGAGTGGTTCCGGTGGCTCCATCAAGACACACAGTACCGGAATTATCTCCGGCCACAGCGATCTCAGCTACTCCATCTCCATTCAGGTCAGGCCCAGCTTCAACATCAAGAAGCATTCCGCCCAGATCCCTTGCCCATAGCGAATCACCGCCAAGAGTGTAACACTGGACTTCTCCGCTGAAGGTACTGCTCACAAGCCAGGGGACGGTGTCCTCACGATCAGCGGCTGATACGCACATGACGTCTCCTCCGCCATCCCTGTTCCAGATAAGGGATCCATCAGAGCCGTCAACCAGTTCAAGTGTATAATCGGTGTGGGAGCTTCCCCCTATTCCAAGATAAACCTCCTGTACACCGTCGCCCGTTACATCAGGTACGGCAAGTACATCCATAACGGCATCCGCTGTAGTTCTGGT
>JAUVUL010000291.1 GCA_030600975.1 Candidatus Aegiribacteria sp. | reverse complement strand
TTGAGTTCTCTGATAATTGCTACCGTTGCCGCAGGTGCCGATGCAGATGCGATAGCTCCGAGAATCGCCGCGAATTCCAGCCTCATTCCCGCAATAACCAAACCGGCTGTTACAAGTATGAAAACAACGAAAATCTGGAACAGAGTAATGATGACCAGCGATCTACTGATAGTTCTGAGTTTCTTCAGGCTGAATTCACTTCCAATCACCAGGGCGATAAGGGCCAGGGCGATCTCGGTTATCGAAGCAAGGGTCTCGTCAAGGTTTTCATGAACAAGGCCAGCGCATGAGGGGCCCAGCAGAAGACCTGCGAGTATGAAACCGGTGATGGCCGGAAGCCGTACTTTCTCTGCAAGCCTTCCCATGAAGTAGCTTCCCACCAGAAGAATTCCGACTCCGAATACGACATGATTGCTGAAAGCATCGCGAAGTTCCGGCAGGTAACCTGCTATATCTGAAAACATCAGACCTCCTAAACAGGGCACCAGAATAATTCGGTAATGCCCTTGGGTCAACCTCAGGAATCATCCGGGAAAGAATTATATTCACGTAGACTGCAGATAAACGATGATATTGATATGAAAAGGTGTTATTGGATCCGGTGACAGAAAATAATGCAGTTAACCCACATATTTCACCAGCTTTTGTTTCGAAGCGGCGTAGACAGTTGTGGATACTAGGCTTGCGAGTGCAGACTCCGCAGGCGTACTTCTACAGTACGTTGAGGACGGATGTGCGAGTGTAACGAAGTAGACGCTGCTGTATACGTCGCTGCAGTAAAATGCTGGTGAAATATGCGGGTTAACCCGGTTATTATCCAATCTCCTAATAATCTCCTCAAGTGAAATGTATTTTGAAATATCCATCATTACTTAAGTGTAGCGCCATGGACGACAGCATATCTTGAAAGCGGAGGTCCGGTGAGTTCATTAACAAGTACAGAGAACAGTACAATGTTTATCATAGTAGTGGTGATGGAGTGATTAATTGCGAAATAGGGCATAGTATCAAGAAACAGTACAAGACCTATAGCTACCCCGGCCTGAGGAAGCATTCCATATCCAAGATACTTCTTTATTAGAGAATCCGAATGAGATACCGATGCTCCAATATGTACCCCTAAAACCTTCCCGGCAGCCCTGGCAAGAACATAGATTCCACCCAATAGCAGGATATGAGGCGAGGTCAGGACGGCCATATTAAGTTCAGTACCGGCAATTGCAAAAAAAGCTGCGTACAGGGGAGGAGAGATTAAGTCAAGAGTATTCACGATCCGGAGGGTTTTCCCTGACAGATTCGCCAGGACAGCGCCGGCAGCCATACTGGCAAGAAGTGCGCTGAGATGGAAACTGTTTGAGACCGCAGAAAGAATGAGTATGACCGCTAGTGATATTATAAGGATCTCGTTGACTCTTCTCCTTCTTCGGGTCAGAAGATGCAGGAACAATCCTGCTATCGCTCCGAGTACCAGTGACGAGAAGATTTCAATGACAGCATGGAAGACAGAATGAGCAAGACCGGTAGCTGAACCAAGGGAATTACCTGCAATGGCCGTTATCGTTGCGAAAAGAAGTACACATCCCGCGTCATCAAGCGCTACGATTCCATACAGGTGATCCACAAATGGCCCTCTGGCCTTGAGTTCTCTGATAATCGCAACCGTTGCCGCAGGTGCCGTTGCCGATGCGATAGCTCCAAGAATCGCCGCGAATTCCAACCTCATTCCCGCAACAACCAGACCTGTTGTGACAAGTATGAAAGCACCGAAAAGCTGGAACAGAGTGATTATGACCACCGGTTTTCCAATGGATCTGAGTTTCCTCAGACTGAATTCACTTCCTATCACCAGAGCGATAAGAGCCAGGGCTACCTCGGTTATCGTAGCAAGGGTCTCATCAAGGTCTTCATGAACAAGGCCAATGCATGAGGGACCCAGCAGAAGGCCTGCGAGTATGAAACCGGTTATGGCCGGAAGCCGCACTTTCTCGGCAAGCCTTCCCATGAAATAGCTCCCCATGAGAAGAATCCCTACTCCGAATACGATATGATGGCTGAAAGCTTCCCGCAGTTCCAGCAGATAACCTGATAAATCTGAAAACATCGAACCTCCCAAAGAGGGCTCCAGAATAATTCGGTGATGCCTCCGGGTCAACCTCAGGAGCCTGTCCAACAATGAAACATTGGCATAAAACCCACACAGCTGGCTATAATACTCGCATATTATCGTCAAATACTTCCTGTATTCTCCTCAAATCTACGAGCATTCTATCTCAGCTGTGAGAATCTTCTGCTCAATGTACATTGTCGGACACACTCCTTAGTAATTCATGCAGGAAAGCCTTATATTCCCGTGGTTTCAGATAAATGATGATATTGATGTGAAAGGTGAGAAACTGTGAATCTTGAAGAAATACGAAGAGGCTATTCCAGAGCATCTGACAGGCTTGCAAGACTAAAGGAGGGTCTTTGACTTCGCAGGACTTGTAACGAAGGAGCGGGAACTCAATAAGGTGATGGCTGAACCGGGTTTCTGGGACAGCAGGGATAACGCAATGAAAACCATTGCGGAGAATAAGCAGGTTCAGGGATGGCTCGATCCCATTCGCGTATTAGAGAGTAAGCTCGATAACGTAAACATCGCTATAGAGCTGCTTTGCAGCGGTTCGGATGAAGAGCTTCTTAATGAGAGCGCGTCCAATCTCTCCGCAATTGACATGAAGCTTGACAGGCTGGAATTCATACAGATGCTTGCAGGTCCTCATGACAGAGACAATGCAATACTGACGATCCGTTCCGGGGCCGGGGGACAGGATAGTCAGGACTGGGCTGAGATGCTGATGAAGATGTACATTTACTGGGCTGAAAAACAGGAATTTGATGTTGAAGTGCTCAGCTTAAGTGAAGGTGGTACCGAGGGTGGTATCAGAGAAGCGATCCTGACAGTTAAAGGTCCCTGGGCTTACGGGTACTTAAGGGCTGAGGGCGGTATTCATCGCCTTGTCAGAAAATCACCCTTCGACCAGAACCACAGGCGGCATACAAGTTTTGCTTCGGTGTTTCCACTTCCGGACATCAAGGATGAAATTGAAGTCGATCTGAACGATGATGACATCAGGATAGATACTTTCAGGGCCAGCGGGGCAGGCGGTCAGCATGTTAATAAAACAGATTCAGCTGTGAGAATGACTCATATTCCAACCGGAATTGCGGTTACATGTCAGAATCAGCGGTCTCAGCACCGGAACAGGGAAGTAGCCCGGAGAATTCTGAGGGCAAGGCTGTATGAACTCGAAGAGGAGAAGAGGCGGGAGGAGAAAGCCCAGCTGGAGAAAACAAAGAAGGACGTATCGTGGGGTAATCAGATAAGATCGTATGTCATGCATCCCTACAGAATGGTAAAGGATCACCGAACCGGAATCGAAACGTCCAATATTGATGATTTCCTTTCCGGCGAGATCCAGGAATTCATTGAGGAATATCTGAGAAAGAGCAGTCAGCAATGAGTGATGACAAGAACTCGGTAAGAAAAGAAAAACTCCTTCATCTGAAGGAAGAGCTCGGTATTGATCCCTATCCTGCAAGATGTCTTGAATCAGAACCTATTGGTAAGATAAGGGATGCCGGCGAAACCGAAGACAGCGTAATCGCATCGGGAAGGCTTACCGGAAAACGGGAGCATGGAAAGACGGTATTTGCGGACCTGCGGGATGGAACAGGATCGATCCAGCTATACTTCGGTAAAAAGATACTGAGCGACATCGCGTCAGACTTATAACGGATCAAATGCTAATCAGATCAATTACCTTAGGCATAGATTTTGATCAAATTGAGG
>JAUVUL010000240.1 GCA_030600975.1 Candidatus Aegiribacteria sp. | reverse complement strand
TCCATTCGTATATTGCAAAACAACCTCATGAGCTGTTCAATATGCACATCACAGGGCTCATCATTAAATATATCAATTTCCCCTGGATTGGCAGGATTTCTATGCCCGTGCTGATATTCATAAACTGACTGAGCGGAAAGAAGGGAATTCTGCGGAGGAAAATAAGAGCCAGAGGGGGTATCAGCATCAGAAGATTGCTGAATCCGACCCTTCTCTGAGTATATAATCCTCTGGATCGACCTGTACTCCGTTAATGAGAACCTCGTAATGAAGATGGGGAGCTACCGATCTTCCCGTTGAGCCTACCCTCGCTATCAGGTCTCCCCTTGTAACCTCCTGCCCCACAACAGTGCAGGCTGCAGAACAATGTGCATACCTCGTGGAAATCCTATCAGAGTGTCTGACAACGATATTCAAACCCCATCCACCAGTCCAGCCAACGAAGACAATTACACCATCAGCTGGAGCATATATTGGTGTTCCTGAAATGCAAGCGAGATCGATTCCCTTATGAATCCGGACGGCACCGGTGAACGGATCTATCCGGGGTCCGAAATTGCTGACAAAAATGCCGTCAACAGGCCAGATTGAGGGAATCCTGGCAAGTTCACTATCCTTCCCCATTAAATAACAGGCGAGGGAATCGTAGGCCATCAGCTCTGCATCGGCCAGCCTTTCCATGAGCATTATCTCCATTTCCAGGTCATCTATGTAACTGAACATATTATCTCCCGGAGGCTCGGTAATAAAGGCATCCTGTGGAATAAGCTCTGAAAAATCAAGGTTCAATCCGGCACCGGCTACAAGAACCTGCTTTTCTCTGGTAGTGATCTCTTCAAGCTGTGACCGGAGGTTCATGATGCGCTCCGACAGCTGATACAGCTCTCCACGGTAAAGGGACAGTTCGTTTTGCCTGTTACCGGTGAAATGTGTCCTCTCGTTCACTCTGCCTATATGAAAGAATAAAGCAGCTATCCCGGTAAGGAATAACGCTGATAAGAGGATCATCAGCCTTAGCCGACCAGAAGTCAGTATGAACTTCCTGCCGGTTTTGTTGGATCTCTGTGGAAGCCAGTGGATTGTACCTATAGGCATGAAAGAACCCGTTCTCCTATTTCAGGTAAAGCAGCAGGTTCTTGCTGTCGGTTTTGTCGTTGAGTTTGGAAATAGCCCTGTTCTTCAGCTGACGTACTCTCTCTCGGCTTATACCCATCGTTCTTCCAATCTCCGCAAGGGTATGTCTTCTATCGGTGTTTATTCCGAAGAACAGCTGGATTATCGTTCTTTCGCGCTGGTCAAGAATGTCCAGCATTCCCGCGACACTTCTCTTCATGGCTGTCTGGACTACAGCTTCATCGGGCGGTACATCGTCGTCATCGGAGATCATCTCCTGGAAAGTCTTATCACTGCCTTCGTAAACAGGGCTGTCAAGTGAAAGGTGTGTACTGTGTATCGACATCATTCCTTCCACATCCCCCCTGGATACATCCAGTTCGTCGGCAATCTCATTTGTAGAAGGATTTCTACCGAGAGAATGACCAAGTTCTCTTGCAGCACGGCCCATTTTATATAGCTCCCCAACACGGTTCAACGGAAGGCGGACAATTCTGGATTGCTCCGCAAGGGCCTGAAGGATAGCCTGCCTTATCCACCATACCGCATAGGTTATGAAGCGGCATCCTTTACTCTCATCGAATCCCTTTGCAGCCCTTATAAGCCCAACATTCCCTTCATTGATAAGGTCTTCCAGCGCAACACCCTGATTTGCGTACTGCTTAGCAATGCTGACTACGAACCTGAGATTTGCCTCAGTAAGTTCGTTCAGGGCTTCCTGTTCACCTGAGCGAATACGTTTGGCAAGGGAAGCCTCTTCCGCAGATGATAGAGTCTCCTTACTCCCGATTTCTCTAAGGTACAGTTCAAGAGATCTTCCTTCTGTACGCTTTGTCGCCAAAACAGCCACCTTTCACGTGCTATGCATAGTTTCACATGTTATAATTCTTAAAACGTTAGAAGGTTCCTACTCAATTCAGATTAATGCGTAGAAGCCTAATCTGTCAAGGGGTTGACAATTGTCAACCCCTGATATTGCAAGTTATTGATATTCTAGCTTCTACAATACTGTACCTGCTTGATTCGATGAATATTCGGCACTGTTGAGAAGTATCTGTCAAGTGCATGTCAAGTCCCCTGAGGAGTTGACACGTTAAGGGAACGGTGGATTATGGACTGGAGCAGCTTCCCCAGAGAGAAAACTGACTGCATCCTTTGCGGATCCAGTTCCTCCCATCTACTCAGTGTGCAGAAAACATGGCCGGTTGTGCGATGCAGTGAATGCGGTCTCGTATACCTCTCCGAGAGACCAGCTGAAAAGGCACTTACCGATATGTACAGCAGAGCCTATTACGAAGATGGAGATGTTGGTTACAGGGGTTACCTGCGAACGTATGAAAAATACCATGATACATTCATGAAGATCTTCAGCAGACGCCACAGGGATCTTCTTCATCATGCCCGGGGAAGGCGGCTTCTTGAGATCGGCTGCGCTTATGGTTTCCTTCTTGATTATCTCGGTCGAAGAGGATGGGACGTGCAAGGTGTTGAAATAAGTCCTCTCTCTTCAGAATACGCCCGGATAAACTGGGGCTTGATGTGTATACAGGGAATGTTGAATCAGCTGACCTCGAGGAACACTCCTACGATGTGATTCTTCTTCTAGACGTACTGGAGCATCTTCACAGGCCCTGCGATATACTCAGGCGTATCCGCGAACTCCTCTCCCCTGATGGTATACTGGTAGTTCAATGCCCATGGGAACTGTACCACTGGGAGGAAATCACCGAAGCTGTTTTCAGAGGCATCAGACCCGGCACCATCGAACCCGATTCCATTCCAGCTCACCTGTACTTCTTTCAACCCCGGACCCTTGATGCGGTTCTAAGAAAAGGTGGATTCAGAATATGTGCCAGGCAGTCAGGTAATTACGGTTCAATAAGAAGGCTGGTTAAACCACCCGAGGTAAACAGGGGAAATCCGATTGAGCGTTTCGGTAGGTTCGTTTACTTCCGTCTCGGCCTGCAGCGCCTTCTTTACTCTGCAGCCAGGCTGGTTCATCTGGGAAATGGCATAATAAGGTACGCTGTACCTAACGAAGATGGACAACAATGAAGGCCATACTGCTGTGCGCAGGTTTCGGAACCAGGCTGAAACCATTGACGGATTCTGTTCCTAAACCTCTGGTCAGAATCGCAGGCTTTACACTTATCCATGATACACTTCTTCATCTGGTGCAGCAGGGAGTTGATACGGCTGTGGTAAACGGTTCATGGATGGCAGATATGATCGAGGATTATCTTGAAAAAGCTGATTTACCTTTGAAGATCATCTTCCAGAGGGAAGAAGAACCGCTTGGAACAGCTGGGGCGGTCCGGGAAGCCCTTCCATCCCTGGGGGAGGAATTCCTGGTTGTATACGGTGACAATCTAACAAGGCAGCCTGTGGCTCCCCTTATGGAACTTCACCGCAGACTGGATTCAGAGGTAACTATTGCCCTCGCTCCAACCGGAGAACCCTCAAGCAAGGGTATAGTCCTTACCGAACCCGACGGAATGGTTTCATGCTTTCGTGAAAAACCTCCCGATGAGGTCGCTGAATCAAACCTTGCCAACTCGGGGTTATACATCTGCAGAAGATCAGCGGTTGAACATCTGTATGAAGGAGAAATTTCTGATTTCGGAATGGATGTATTCCCCATGCTCCTGGACGAAGGAAGGGTTCTTGCTGCAGATACCCCGGGCGGGTACACAAGGGATATCGGGACAGGAAAAAGCTATCTGATAGCCTGTCACGATGTCCTTTCCGGCCGGTTACTCCCTTATGTAGGCAACGGTAACATCAAGAACGGCATATTAATAGAGAACAGCCAATCCTATGATGATATTGAACTCAAAGGTACATTCTGGGCGGAAAAGGGAGCCCTTATTTTAAAAGGTTGCTCTCTTGAGAATTGTGTTGTACTATCCGGTGCGGTCATCGGTAGTAACTGCGCATTGAAAAATACACTTGTAATGCCTGGAACAGAAATACCGGAATGTACCGTCACCGATGATAAATACCTGAAAGTGTTCTGATAGGAGAAAACATGCAGAAAGAAATAAGTAGATATTTCGATCAGATAAGCGCTCTCGTTCTGAAAATTCCCTCGAAGAATATTGAAGAGTTGGTCAGGATCATATTTAAAGCCTACAAAAAGGGCAGGAGGATTTTTGTTTTCGGTAACGGAGGAGGATCTGCTACTTCCAGCCATTTTGTCTGCG
>JAUVUL010000020.1 GCA_030600975.1 Candidatus Aegiribacteria sp. | reverse complement strand
TCCATGACCGGTATGGCAAACATCCAGCCTTCGTTTTCAACACTGCGGGTAATCTCAACAGTTGAGACTCCGTTGTCGGTGCCCCTGCTGCCATAAACAGTGATCTCAGAATGACCGGAAGCTCCACGTATCCTTACGTAACGAACAGTCTCAGTGCTGTTCCATGACTCCTCAAGGAATGGATAGAATTCCCTGTCAGAACCGGCCACTTCAATTAACAGATAAGGTTCAACGACAGGGGTGGTTTCAAGAGTTCGTACGTATTCATCTGTAAGCGAACTTACATCAAGAAAAATGCCTGACACTCTCTCGGGTATGACAGATGTTACGGTACACTCCTCACCAAGATCGATGACAACCGCATCCGCTCCCGGAGATGGTACGTAACAAACCTCTGTATTGCCATCAGTCAGGCAGCCGGGGTTCCCCCCTGAGAGAACAGCATCAAGTGTTGCCGTCGGTACAGTTGCAGACGTTCTCTCACTTACTAATCTCCTCTCAGCATGAGATAATTCTTCTGTTATCCTATGCTCAGTTATCTCCGGAATCCTTATTGAAGCTCTTTCGTCTGAAAACTCTTCAATCACAGAACATCCATGGGAAATAACTGCAGAAGGGTAGGTGGGAAACTTGATGTAATTACTGTATTCCGATTCGTTGGTACCGTCTAAGGCAATAATCGCATACGTAACTACAGGACCCAGGATATTGAATCTGTCAACATATGAACCGACTCCTGCATGCACCCGGTCAATAATACTGAAGGGTACATGAGGAGGAAAAGCCCTCATTATACCATAGCAGATTACATCCGTGGGCTCCTGTGGGCTGGAAGAGTAAGGATCGTTCACCGAAAGATCCCACCAAAGATCAACCTCACAGCCGCTTGTGGTATACGTTATCTCACCACCGAGATTCGTGGGTGGTTCAGGTATCGTATTGTCAACTTCAAAGCATCCTGTATGCCAGCTGTCATGCTGGAACTGGCGCCACGGCATCTCAGCAGGAAAAGATTTAACACCCAGATCGTAGCAGTAGGCATAGGAATCGGAACCATCGGCGAACATCAGTTCAAGGCTGTCATCGTTATCAAGGTTGGCGATAACTGGCTGGCCAGTGATCTCACTCAGTTCCGGTACTGTGACGGGGTAACCGCTGCAGATGCTGCCATCGTGATTAATGGCATACAGATATCCATCACCGGTACCTATTACTATCTCAAGCTTGAAATCTCCATCGATGTCAGCTATCGATGGCGATGTCGGTATGCCTGTAACCTCCACCGGAAAACCGGGTAGAGGATCGTACTGGTTGCCGTCGCTGAAATCCTCACCGGACCAGCAGTATACGTGTCCCGTGTTATCAACGGCCACTATATCAAGAATACCATCACCGTTCAGATCACAGATGGCAGCTGAATTGACGACGGTGCCGCTTACATAGAAGGTATGCTCAAGGGTTCCATAGTCACCATCAAGCACAAATACTCTTTTCCATTGTGTTCCCAGATGCGAACCGACGATCACTTCGTTGATCCCATCATCATCAATGTCGCCAATAACCGGAGAAGCATAGAACCAGCAGTTGAAAGAAGTCTTCCAGATATTCGAGCCATCTGAAGGATCAAGAAGATACACTGCGCTGTTCCAATCCTTACCACCGTCAGGAGGAGGAAAATTCGAAACAAAACCATCGGATGTGCATACGAGTATCTCATTGCCGGAATGAATCGATGAAATATCCCCAACTGCAGCTGTGCTGGCTACTGATACTCCTCCTGTTTCAAGCTCGCGCTGCCAGATCTTGTTACCAAGATAATCGAACATCCATACAGTACATATCGCGTAAGGTTGTGTCAGATCAAGATGCCTGCATATCACCACTTCAGGATGTGCATCTCCGATCAGATCACATACTGCGGGAGCAGAATGACTCGGGTAGATACCGGTGGCTTCAAATGCATAACCCATATTAACTGGCCAACCTAGAAGAGAATATCCGGCTTCAGCATCCCAGGCATTGCAGCCGTAAGGATGAACTGCGAGCACATCCATATCTCCATCCAGATCCAGATCCGCCACAGCAGGCGATGAAAACAGATGATAGTGGAAACCGCTCCAGTCTCCGGAAGGAAGGGTTCGTAATATATTCCCATCTTCATCTATGAGTTCAACAATGCCTTTGTTTGACTGCACAGCTATATCAAGATCTCCATCACCATCAAAGTCCCCGAGGGCAGGAGAACCATTAACCCAGTGCTCAAGGAATACGGGCCAGCCTTCCTCGGAACTGAACGCTATACCGAAACCGTGGTAAGTATCCGAATAATCATCCATTTCATCGGTGAATGCCCCGGCGGGATCCTTCAGACAGTTGCCATCGGTATCTTCACCATCAATACACAACTTGATTGCACCGGATATCCCTTCTGCGGGAACTTCTATTGTACCATGCCAGGTGTCATAATAAGGCTCGGGATTGTTCGTGCAGGACCAGCCGGTGGTTGTTACTGTCAGATCATTGAAATAGGGAGGCTTGCCTGCAGTTATATCAATTGTTGAGGTATTCATAGGTTCGGAAAACACAACAGTAGCTGTAAGCGTCTGATCAAGCTGAACGGACTCGTTAGCATTTATCACCAGTTCAGCTTCAAGGCCACGAGTGGTCTCAACTGCTTCCCAGCCAGCGTCCCATACAACTGCCTTGGATTCATCAAGTATCTCACCTTCACCAACGATTGGAGAAGAGTTATGCAGTTCCAGTTCAGCATAGGCTGGAGACAACGCTAAGGGAGGATTAGCAGCACCATCGAATACATAAGGCTGAATGGCAACACGATAAGATGGACCATCAGGAGTAAGCTGCAGGGCAGGATGGTTCGTTGGTTCAGAAAGATCTTTCTGAACATCTGTCTGCCAGTAATTCTCGGTAATATTCTGTATACCATTCCAGTCTTCCGCATCAGAGCAATTTGTGAGACAGCAATAGTATGCAGTATTGGTGACATTTAGCCACCACCTGAAATAGAGCTGTCTATACTTTTGCCAATCAGAAGCATGCCCAAGCTCAATATCACCAAAATCGAATGGGAAGCGTCTGTAGGTCGAACCGGTTATATCCTGAACTTCATACCAGCTTGAACTAACAGGATCCCATCGCTCAAGCCACCATTCAAGACGCTGAGGCATGCATTTTCGCTTTGGATAACTCCCATTTTGCCCAACTCCCTCTACATAGAACCAAGCAATGAGATCCACCGCTCCATGGATGTTATCCTGAAATTCATCGATTTCTGCTATGCATTCGAGAGAATCAGCCCATTGACTTATCCAACCGGGTTCTCCTGCCGCATCGTACTGTGGAAGGACAAAGAAAGCATATGGAAGTGTTGGATCGCAATGAAAAGTCCATGTGAAATCCGGTGGGTTCTGTGCGGGTTCAGGTATCAGGTAGTAAAGTGGATTGCAATAACCGGGATGAGCGGGATCATATTCATATGCACTCCGCATGAAATGAAGATGATCTGCCGTCCAGGGTCCAGGTACAGTCCCTGATTGACTGAATGCATCATTATCTATGTCACCTATGCGAGTACCTTCCGCGAAGTCATTCCCAGGAAATAATTCATTTGTTGACCAAGGATTATCATTTTCTCCTCCGCCAGTATATGTATGATCCTCGATGTGTGTATAACACCACCCATAGCCAGTACTCTGTTGGTAAAAATCAGAGATCACGACAGTATAATTGTCATGAGCCATTGGAGGATCTGGAATAACTCCTGCTTCCCAGCCAACAAATGTTACGTATCCTTCTCGAACACAGTACACATCTTCTGCTGGATCATCGATTAAGAAAGGAGTGGGATCAGTTAAATCCACTCCTGCATGAAAGTTAATATCGTAATCAGGCCCTACTTCCCATATTTCGGTACAGAAGTCACCATAACTGTGCCAGAGCGTATGAGTGTCATCCTGAGGCTGCATCGGCCAGATGATGGGATCTGTAGCAAAGAGTGATGAAGAGAAAAGCGTGAATATCAGGCAGAGTGTGATGAGAACTCGCATCACTCCACCTCCTCGATCAGTATTACTTCAAAAGGTGTTGATGATGCCGAAGATCCTTCCCCACCGAAGAATCTTGAATCATAACTATCTCCCAGAAGGAAACATCCATTTGGAGATAGGTAAGGCTTCCAGTCGCATGATTCATTAAATAGAAGAGTGCCATCTGAGTTCATGATTTCAACCCAAGAACTGTAGATATTAGGTTCATCTCTATCTGTGCTCAGGTACGTCCAGTAGATGTTAGAGATCAGATCTGCACCATTTGAAGCTCTGGTCGTATTACGACCTTTTTCGAATTTTCCGTCAGCCGTATAAATACACGGTTCATCATTTATAACCCGGAGTGTAACTTCTCCTGTCAGGCAGTCGAGAACAGTACATCCCCCAGCGCATAGATATCTGCTGTCAGGTGAAAAAACGAGGCCTTGACCATAAACAAAGTTCTCCCGATTCTCCTGACCGCCACCGCCCCAGGTTTGAAGTACATCACCATTTTCCCCGTCCAGCAGCCATACTTCACCACCACGAAGAGGTGCGGCTATATATCTACTGTCAGGTGAAATGGCTGGTGTAGCTGAACCGGATTCTGGCCCAATTGGCATCAACCTCTGGAAGATCAGATTTCCTTCGCGGTCGAACGCATAAAGCATATGCTCCTGCGAATCGGGATTGTGCTGTTGCATTGAGTAGAATACCGCAACATTTCCATCCTGACTCAGGGCATACTGAACGAATATTCCATCGATTTCCTGTTCCCTGAAACTTCCATCAGGATACAAAAGGCAAGCATGATCGTAGTACATTCCACCACCGTGATGTGAACCTGTTCTATAGATTCCCACCGAAGCGTCTCTAGAAAGCCATACACGATCGCGGGTTATGGCGATTTCGCCAACTGTCTCTCCATACAGATCAACAATATAGCCTGGTGATGCTTCGTATTCGGCATAAGGTATGTTCGCTGGCCTGTCGGGTTCATCGTACCTGAATGACTCTCCAGGAGGATTGACTATGAAGTGTTCCCGCCAGTAATCCTCACCCGGATGCATGTAATCGCATTCTATATGGATGGGATTTCCATCTCTGTCGTAAAAGAGATTAAGATCTCTGGCAATTGCAGCCCTCACTCTGCAATCCAGCCAGTACCTGTCCTCTTCAGGGATACTCTCATCATTGAGAATCTCCTCAAGCCATGGCATGGGGTAACCGTCTGTAAGCGCGGCTTCAAGTTCTTGCGGAGTTTCAGCGCGGAATATCTCAACTACTTCTATATTGGATACTGTCTGTTCCTCCGAAGTCGTAACCAGAAACGGAACCAGCACAGCAAGTATTAAATTCAACATTTCTTTCCCCTCACGATTTAATGACTATTTGTATTACTGCAAAAGAACATCGGCGGAGGACGGATCAGCGGGTAATGTAAAGTTACCCCCCCCCCAGCTACAATAAACAGTGTTTTCTATGTTTTTGGTTTCATCGAACCGATTGGATTCTGCTCTATCAGACAGGTTATACTGATTTGAACGGTTAACAGATATGGTGGTTATTGTTTTTATCTGTTTCCGTTTGATTCTCTGAAACGAATCGTGTAATCTCATTGGAAGATTATACTTACATGTTTTACTAAAACAAGCACTCTTGAAACATCGAATGGAGGCCGGATCTGGAAGTTCTGGACACCAGATCGATGGATGACTTCCCCGAACTTATTGAAAACCCGACAATTCCAAACTCAGATACTTACTGGAAAGCCTCAGGCTCCTGATACTGGGAGACAGAAAAGTTCCCGCGCCCTTTACCTCAGATGGATACTGTCCCTGATTGCCGATGGAAGTATATTGAGCAGACGAGGTGCTTTAAGTTGCAATTGTTACGGAGGGAGCCTGGTATGCAGTTTTTATTCATTGTTTTTATTATTTCGGTCCCCCTGATACCCATTGAGATTATGGATTTTCCCTACAGCGATAGCACGGTCTACCTGGTGTACGAAGAGACCGAATCGGGGCATCGTATTTCCCTGAGCTCAGACTATGAGGAAGCGAATCCTCCCATAACGGATTTTGTGGATTATCCGGGAATGTTCAATCCGCCGAAAGCAGCGGCGACTTTCGACGAAGAGCACCGCATACTATCTGTTTTCTCCCAGTACCCCTTCAGCGCGAACTACTATCTCGTAACCTACAAATTAGATGATGATGGTCGTCTCAGTCTTCTGGAGGCAGGTGATCATGATTACTACTTTGAGACCCTGGAGGGAATGCGGCTGAGCCTCGACTGTAATAATACTGATGAAGTCCTCAACAGCGCATGGTCTGTTATGTACCCGCAAGCCAATCCATATTCACAGGAAATGTGCATTCTTCTTCTGAAGGCCGGTCTTCAGCATGCCGGAGCAATGATAGAAGCCGGAGAATCCACCAGCGATGCAATTGAGTGCTTTGAGGAGATAAACAACGTGACCTGGAATCTATCTGGCAACCAAGTCCATATGGTTGTACAGAGATTCGAGTACTACCCGGAATGCTTCTCTATTCAGCCGGAAGATTACCTGGCAATGCTGGATGAATACGCTGATCTCCTTGAGGAAGCCGGTAACTCTGAGGAAGCAGATAGTGTACGTCTGGTGAGAATGGAGTTGGCAGGGGAATGATCGGGAGCTGCTATCAGCTAATCAGTGACAGTCTATCAGCTGCCTATAGCTCCACTTCTCCCAGGCCAAGGAATAACCTTGTGTACTCAACTGGATTTCCGCCATCCGGTTCAAAACGGATGGTGCTTATGGACTCCACCTGCTCGGGGCTCAGCGGAAACATCATCACATCCTGGCCCTGTTGTATGCACCGCTGACGAAGCGCAGGCTCCCATGTACTCCAAAGAGCCTTTATCTCCTGACTCTTCAACCTGCTGTCGCTCCAGTTGCAGATGATCTCAAGGACATCATCAAGTGACAGCACTCCACCACGGACGGTAACCGTCTCTTCAACATCCGCCCTTCTGACAATCATCTCCCCATCTTCTTTCTGAAACACCAGGGCAACTCCATGGTAACCGTAAGTTCTTCTTCCATATGAATAATCACCTATGTTTTTACCAAGAGTGTTAGCTGTGCATTCGTAGTAGAGAAACCGATCCATGTATGAGGCGCCCGGTACCGTAACATAGTTCGCCGGAACATCACGCCAGAATGGAGTGGCCCAGCTGAATCCATCAGCATCGTATGACACTGGCAGGCTTTCTTCATTTTCGGGAATGTCCCACGTCAGACTGACATTCCGCCAGATTCCCGTCTGGCTGTTAAAGTTCTCGGGAGAAACTCTTCTTTCAACCTCCTCATGCCACAGTGAATCAGGAGGAGGAAACAGAGTGGTGAAATATCCTTCGTTAACCCGGACAGTAAAAGTGCCGGTACATTGGGCGCCGTGGAACCAGACCACAGGCGCTTCCACTTCATACCCGGTGTAAGGCTCCAGAGTACCCTGATCGTCCAGGTATCCCCACATTGCACCACCTGCAGTTGGAAATCCCATATCAACTTCGACCACACCCCATTCATGGACGTAGACAATTTCGTAATTGACATTACTGACAACAGTATCCGTAACAGCAAAAAATAAAAGCGGAATCATCAGGCACCTCCTTGTATTTCCATATATACCCGTACATGCAGTAACAGGAAATATTCCATGGAAGATGACTATTCCCTAATGAAGTAGTACAATCCGAATCCACCTCTCAATATCAGTGCGAGGCTCCATAGGGCGTAAAGAACATAACTTATATCAGTTTTTCCACTCATGAAGATATAGGTAAGAAACACAAGAGTAAAAGATCCTGAACGGGAGAATACTTTCAAAAGGAGATATTTCTCCCTCTCATCTGTCTTGTGCCCCTGATTGAACCATACATTGAAAACAGCCAGGGGGAAAACACATACCGACAGAATGAACATGAATTCGACTTTCCAGAACATACTGAGTACAACAAATAATATTCCTGCAGCGAGGTGAACAGCAGCCCACCAGATGTAGTTTCCTTTGATTGATTTCATATCACTCTTCCTCCTCTACCTGATACCTGAAGGTGTTGATTGAATTTTCATTGAAATCAACTATTCCCTAATGAAGAAATACAGTCCGAAGCCACCTTTTGAAATAAGAGCAACGCACCATAGGGCAACGATCCAGTCTGCAGTGGGATTACGTCCCCCGCTCATTCTCACTAACAAACCACCAAGAGCCATATACATCGCAGTCCATGAGTATGAAGCTACTTTTCTTAGTATGTACCCTTCACGTTCATCAGGTTTGTGACCTCTGTTGAAGTACAATACAAAAATAAGAACGGGTAACATTGATACCCACAGAATGTATATGTAATGGCCTTCAACAAGCAAATCTGTATCCCAGAACAGACTCAGAGCCAGAAATAGAATTCCAGCGGCAAGGTGAACTGCGGACCATACAATGTAATTGCCTTTTATCGATTTCATATTACTCTTCCTTTTCCAGCTGAAACACCTCATCGACAGGTACCGCAAAATACTCTGCGATTTTCAACGCCGTAACAATCGAAGGGTTGAATTTTCCCCGTTCAATTGAATTCACTGTCTGCCTGCTGAGACCTACTTCTTCTGCAAGGTCTTTCTGACTGATTTCCTTCTCCGCGCGGAGAACCCGGAGTCTATTCTTCAATTTCATTTCAACTCCCTTCTCCAGGAATGTAATTAATCATAGACATAATGTCAAGTATTATAGACATTATGACTAGAATACACTACATCTCTTACCACGAGTTGTATCATTTTTTTGGATTACAGTTATTTATCGGTGTAACAGTAGAGACCTGACAACACTGAACAGGAATATCAGATTCCCACTCCTGTCAGTTCCAGCTGATGCAACCGTCCTCAATGCTTCCGTGGCCGGGGTCCCACGGCAGAGGGCATTGAATCGTGTACGTTTGGCCGGTGGGATCTGTTGTATAGTTGTATATTTCCCCGCAGCCGGGACAGGGAATATCCCAGTTTCCCATTACACCTGATGTGCCCAGTTCTCTGAGTTCTTCAGGATATCGGTTGTAACTTCCGTAGAACATTGCTATTCCGGATGCAAGACCCATCATATTGCTGCGGCATGCATCCTCACATCCAGATGTATCGGGAGGCCAGTAACGCACACCATCGATCACATACCCATGATTAGGAACAACGGGCATAGGGCAGTAAATCGAATAGGTATCACCGATGGAATTCGTGTCATAGAAGTACAATTCTCCACATGCAGGGCATGGGTTATCCCAGAATTCATAAATTCCGGATGTTCCGAGTTCTCTCAGCTCTTCAGGGTACCGGTTGTATATTCCGTAGTACATTGCGCAGGCAGACGCGAGGCTACTCATGTTGCTGTGGCATATTCCTGGCCATGCCGGAGGATCGGGAGGCCAGCTGCTATGGCCTTTCACCATATATCCGTGATTGGGTTGAACAGGGAGTGGACAACTGACCGTATAGACTTCACCGTTTGCACTGAGATCGTACATATACAGCAGATCACACGAAGGGCAAGTAAGGCCGGAGAGTCCCGGTTTAATTACCTCAAGTTCGATGAGACTGTCTGGATATCTGTTTGTACTAGCATAAAACATTACTATTGAGGCGCTTAAATCTTCCATGTTGTCATGGCACATTTCGGCATGTCCGGGATCATCAACAGGAACAGATAATGGATTACCACCATCAGGGTCCATCATGCTGACAGCGGAATCTCCACAGGACAGGAGTAAAAGAAGAAAGAGAAGTGCTAAGGGTACTACTGATTTTTTCATTTCAGAACTCCATCCGGTTACTGTTAATAGAAGTGTATCCTGTTTTTAATGGAATGTCAAATAGCAGAATTCACACTGATAGTCTGGCGGTTTTCTCCGGGATGAACCGATTGTATACTATCCTGGTTTTTAATTCTGTAACAGTAGGGGTCCTGTCAAAGAAAGGCATAATGTAAATGAAGAATAGGTTATTCGTGATAACTGCGGCGGCCGCGGCTTTCCTGCTATTCATAGGCTGTATGGGTACATTCGATCCTTACTGAGCCGGTGTGGGTCCGTATGTAAACTTTTCCAACACAAAAGAGCTGGCCTGCGCCTAAGGCATCTATTAGTTTTCTCTTTTTCTTTCCGATTACCGTTAAGGGAAGGTCTGTTTTTACGGAGCCATTATGTGTCCAGGCTGGCTTTAAGTAACGATTATC
>JAUVUL010000286.1 GCA_030600975.1 Candidatus Aegiribacteria sp. | reverse complement strand
TAATAGCGGATAATTATGACTGGCCTACATTTGTCAGCCCCGCTGACAAATGTAGGCCAGTCATAATTATCCGCTATTATATGCCTGGTGAAGTTCTGCAGCCCATCATTCTCGTACCAGGCTATCATGTCCCCGATTCTTGCCGTTGCGACGATATCCTGATCACCGTCACAGTCCAGGTCATAAATAATGACAATGTGCGCGCCATCGAAGCTTCCATCTACTTGATGCCCTGAGACACCTCCGCTTCCGCCATTCTCGAACCATAGTATTTTATCCGCAAGTCTATAAGCAACTGCAATATCAAGATCACCATCACCGTCGATATCTCCGGGATACGCAGTCCAGGGGCCATCTAAACTGTCCGAGATCACTATTTCTGTAAAGTTCTCTGATCCGTCGTTTTCAAACCAGCAAACCAGGTCGTCATCGAAAGATACAGCGATAAGATCAACATCATTGTCCCCGTTCAGATCACCCGGGTACACAGAGTGGACACCCGCGAAACTGTCGGATATAAGATGCTCTGTGAAAACTTCCTCTCCATTGTTCTCCCACCATTCGATGGTATCGGATCCATTGGATGATGCTACGATGTCAATATCGCCATCACTATCGATATCTTCCGATTCCACGAATATGGCACCTGAAAACCCGCTATCGATGGTATGCATGTTGAACGGACCGCCTCCGTTCTCCCACCATGAGATCCCGGAGTTCCAGGCAGCTCCGAGGATGTCCATATCTCCATCTTCATCGATGTCTACAATCTTCACCGAAATAGCCCCCGAAAATGAATCCGTGATGCAATGCTCCAGCCAGCCCGCATGTGATTCAGAGAGAATCGACCATGAGAACAGCACAGCAACTAATGGAATCGATATGATTTTCATGATATCTCCTTTTCGCGATGATATATTATTATCTCTTAGCAAGTCATTCTTATTATTTGTATATAACTAATGATATATTTTCGTCAAGCTCCGGCAGGCGGTTTTTATAATATTATTGAAACAAGATCAGTGAATCAGCATGGATTTATGAACTGAGATGGAATCACTTACGCGGTTTTATTAGTGTACTTGCCAGGGCTTCCTTGCCGGGACCGCTGTAGCCCCACCGATCCCAGAGTCGCAGGAGTTCGCTCTTGATATCGTCCAGTGAGTACCTGTCTTCCCCCATCATCATACTGATTCTGTAGAAGAGTGCCTTGACCATATAACTACGGTACAGGCAGCGAGAAATGATATTCCTGCTCCAGACACCATCATTCAGTGATTTCATGTCGTTGGACATGAATGCTATAAGATATTCCCTTTTATCAGTAATAAGAATAAGCATATCCCCTTGAAAGCCCTCTGTAACACTGCTGATGAAATCACATCCAGGTATACTCAGAACGTCCCGTCCGTGAAGCAGGACTCTTACCCCACGTTCTGCAGCAGCCTGAAAATATCCAGACAGCTGCTGCATCGGCCGATTATCCGCGTCAGTAATAATGGTATTACAAGCATTCTCTATCATTTCCGCAGCTCTAGCCATGACCTGATGAACAGTTGAAAGCTTGTATACACCTTCCTCTGACCGGGGTTTTTGAATCCTCTCCAGGCCCTTTTCTATTTCATCAGCAAGTTCCTCCAGGCGGTGACTTCTCTGAACTATCTGCTCCCTGACAGGAACAGCGGTAAAAGTTCTGCTTCTGCTGCCCTCATCGGCAAGAATAGCTCCTTTAATCACAAGAGAATCAAGGGCCTTGTAGATATTGGGAGCAGGTTTGCCAAGTACCTGCGAAATCCTGTAACCTGTGCTGTCTGACTCGGCGATTACAGCCAGGTATGCTTCGGCTTCAAGCCCGGAAAGACCAAGCTCCATCAGAAGGTATTCAAGAGAATTGCCCAAGACTGCCCCTTCTAGACTTAATGGTAAGGATTGAATGAGACAAATATACTGCAGGTAACCATCTTCAGAAGGTAATAACAATCATCTGAGAAATAGTCAAGGCGGAAATTCACATTCTCAACTTATCCAGTGCGAAGAGATTCCGGCAATCGTTTTCTGTCAACAGTATTGTAACTTTTCAATCAGTTGCGTATTTTAGCGTTCAATAGGGCAAGAGTTACTATACAGAGGAAACAGGAGAACTGCACTGACATACGAAAGCCATGAAATATCAAAGGTCGCTAAGCGGTTCTGCTGCAACCTCTGGCTATCCATTCCAGACCGGATAAGTTGAGAAACATCAGATCGAGATTCAGAGACGCCATCCTTTCTGAGGGGAAGAATGGTATCACAGATATTCAGAAGTCATCAAAGGCTGCAAACAGCGGATTCATGCTGGCAGGTCAATTCATAGGAAAAGGTTCTCTCTTTGTATCAATGAAGTTCCTTTCGAGATACCTTTCAGATGGGGATTTCGGAGGCCTTCTTTTTTCAATAGCGCTTGGACAGATATACCTTATACTGTCCGATCTGGGCGTTTCACTTGTTATTAACATGCGTTCAAGCGTACAATCCACCGATACTCAGGAACTGCTTTCTACATCTTTCACACTCAGGGCAATCCTCTGTTTACTTGGTTTTCCGCTTCTCATGCTGGCTGGTTACCTGCTGCATCTGCCTTCAGAGAGAATGCTTGTTCTCGGAATAATCGGCATTTCGGTTGTCTTCGAATCCTTTGCTGAGATGATCTATTCGATCTTCAGAGCAAGGGAAAAAATGATCTACGAGTCCATCTGCAGGATTTCAATGGGCATAGTAGGCCTGACAACTGTACTGCTTCTGATTCAGCTCAAAATGGATCTTACCGCAATTGCTGCAGCCTACGTCATAAGAACACTTGCTGCAACCATTATCGCAATTCTATGCCTTAGAAGGATCGGATTCTCGATACTACCTTCCATAGATATTGGGAAAGTGAAAGAACTCCTTATCAGCTCACTGCCCATTGGAATCATGGGACTGGTTACTGTTGTCCATCAGAGAGCGGATAATATTCTGATCAGACAGATGCTCGGTGAAAACGCGGTGGCAGCATGGCAGGAGTGTCTGAAAATTATTGAGTTGATGCTCCTCATGGTCGTTCCAACATTATTACCGGGCGCACTGTTTCCATCTCTGTGCAGAGCATTCAGGAATGGCGGCTATCAGCGGCAGACAGGCAACATGGCCAGAATTTTCATTGGCCTTGCCGTAATGCTATCCCTTTCGGTTCTTTCAGCGGGAAACAGATTTCTGAGGTTCATATGGGGAAGCGAATATCTTAGAGACATCAGTTCTTCGGAAATGCAGTTATGCCTCTTTTTATGCATTGGAGGGCTGGCATTAGTATATTTATGGAACATACTGATTACAGCTCTCCTGGCTTTGAACAAAGTCAGGGTGGTCGTGCCAGTCACAACCACAGCGCTGATTCTTGTTATTGGCGGTAACCTGCTGCTCATGCCTGTGATCGGATTACCTTCCGTGGGAATTTTCTATGTTGCTGGAAACTTACTGATAGTTGTCTGCTACTGGATATTCCTTAAGTGGAGAGGCTATTCTCTACCGATCTGGAGAGAGGCAGCCATCTCAATTCTTGTTTCGATACCGGCATTCGCAGCTGTTCTTTTAATCCGCAGCCTGCCATTCCTACCTGCTCTGGTCCTGCCTGTCCTGATCTACATTCCGTTCTGGTGGTTCTCAGGCGGCGGAAGAGCGATTCGCGAAGTATTTCCACACAAAATCGAGTAAAATCAAATAACTATCGAGTGAGCCAGCTTTCCACACTCTCCGTCGGCACCCTGACCACATCGAACAGAGTGGCGATAAGCTCATTGTTATCTCCAGCGCGCTGGGGATTGTAGAATTCCCAGACTATCTCTCC
>JAUVUL010000320.1 GCA_030600975.1 Candidatus Aegiribacteria sp. | reverse complement strand
TATATCGAACTCCACTCCCATTGTGCTGCCATATAGAATACTGAATTCCTTCTGGAATCCGACTGCGACCCTTGACCGATACCTGCCGGTGGCATTGGTGCCGGATAAACCGAATGTTCCGAATTCAAATGGCATGAGAATTCCTGCATGGACGCAGAAATCATTTTCTTCCCATTCCACGATGGTGGTGTCGTCAGGGATTAATGGATTTGCAACGTCATGCTTGAGATTCCACGATCCGCTTCCGAACCTCATTCCACCGGATAGGCCTGCGGTCAACCAGTCATTTATAACCACTGAAATGCCTGTATTCGCCTCCCAGAGGGAACCATGGGAATCAAGCATATCAATGGCATAGACTTGATAGTTATTTACCGCGGTCTCCTCCAGGATATTGATGGTGCCGTTGAATCTGAAATCCGAGATTCTTGCTATTCCTGCGCCGATGGATACAGCATCGGATATTTCAGTTCCCGCGGCCAGAGTTACAGTTCCAGCTTGACCCGAACTGTAACGGTCGAAATTTATCGCAGCGTTAATATTTGAACTCCACTGCGCAACAGCGATTGTAGTATTGATGAAAGCACCATCCAGCATGGACAGCTCCGCCGGATTCAGAAAAACGGACGCTGCTCCACCGGATGGAAGTGACCAGACTCCTCCCGAGGCGCTTGATTTAGCGGTTATACATACTATGGGTGAGCCATTCCCCATGGCGTCATGAAAACCCCACGCCAGGGCAGCTGCCGGAAGCATGAGAACAATAACAAAAACAATTACAAATTTGTGCATTTCAAACCCCCTCCTTGAATGGATATTTTATTGCTGAATTATTACTCGAAATAACTTTCAAGTAAACCCTCATCGGCGATTTCCGGTATGGTTATCTTCAAGTCAGGTTCGGCTTCCATCGCTTTCTTAACCGCATAGATTGCTCCCGGGTTTCTGGCCCAGGATCGCCTGGCCAGTCCGTTGGAGACATCCCAGCTCAGCATAGAGGATGCCCGTTCCACTGCTTCCGGCGAACCGTCAAGAAGGAGGCCGAATCCACCGTTGATCACTTCACCCCAGCCTACTCCTCCGCCGTTATGAAGGGATACCCAGGTTGCTCCTCTGAACGAATCACCTATCACATTCTGAACAGCCATATCCGCTGTGAACATGCTTCCGTCTCTGATATTCGCAGTCTCCCGGTAGGGGGAATCCGTTCCTGATACGTCGTGGTGATCCCTGCCGAGAACTATGGGCGCTGATATCTCACCGTCTGCTAATGCCTCATTGAAAGCCCTGGCGATATTTATTCTCCCCTGCCTGTCAGCGTAGAGTATCCTTGCCTGGGAGCCCACCACCATTCTGTTCTCTTCAGCCTGCTTTATCCATCGTATATTGTCCAGCATCTGGCGCTTGATCCGGGCGTCTGCTTCCTTTGACATTTTCTCAAGTATATCACCGGCGATCCTGTCGGTTTTCTTAAGATCTTCGTGGACTCCGGAAGTGCAGACCCATCTGAAGGGACCGAACCCGTAATCGAAACAGATGGGGCCCATGATGTCTTCAACGTAGGAAGGGTAGGCAAAGGTTCCATCCTCACGGAGAATTCCCTGCGCACCGGCCCTGGATGCTTCGAGGAGAAAGGCATTGCCGTAATCCCAGAAGAACATTCCGCTATCGTGAAGGGTGTTTATTGCACTGACCTGTCTTCGGAGGGATTCGTGCACCGCCTTTCTGAATTCCTCCGGGTTATCAACCATCATCCTGTCGGATTCCTCAAGGGTGAGACCGACGGGATAATAACCACCAAGATACGGATTATGGAGTGAGGTCTGATCGCTTCCAAGGTCAACGGGAATGCTATCAGCGGCAAGTTTTTCCCAGAGATCCACGATATTCCCCGTGTATCCCAGAGAGAGAGCCTCCCCGGCTCTACGTGCCTTCTCAATTCTGATAAGAACCCTGTCAAGATCGTTCTCTATCTCCTGAAGCCATCCCTGTTCGTACCTTGTTCTTATCGCTTTGGGGTTGATCTCGGCGATTACGCATACCGCACCAGCGATAACTGAAGCTTTTGCCTGGGCTCCACTCATTCCTCCCAGTCCCGAGGTAACGAACAGCTTCCCCGAAAGGTCGGCCTCCGGTGGTAATCCGAGGTATTTTCTTCCTGCATTAAGAAGCGTGATAGTGGTGCCGTGAACGATTCCCTGGGGGCCTATATACATGAAGCTTCCGGCGGTCATCTGTCCGTACGATGTCACACCAAGGGCAGCCATCCTGTCGTAGTCTTCTCTGGAACTGTAATTGGGTATAACCATACCGTTCGTCAGGACCAGTCTGGGTGCTTCGGGATGGGATGGAAACAATCCCAGAGGGTGTCCCGAGTAGAGAACAAGGGTTTGATTCACGGTCATTTCGGAAAGGTATTTCATCGTAATGAGGTACTGCGCCCAGTTCTGGAATACCGTTCCGTTGCCCCCATAGGTTATCAGTTCCTGCGGATGCTGTGCAACTGCAGTATCAAGATTATTCTGAATCATCAGCATTATCGCGGCTGCCTGTGGTGTTCTGGCAGGATAGTCACCTATAGGTCTGGCTTTTATTTCATATACGGGCCTGAACCTTCGCATGTATATCCTGCCGTCATTTTCAAGCTCGGCCGCGAACTCCAGAGCAAGTTCGGAATGCCATTCCTTAGGGAAATACCGAAGCGCGTTCTTCAGTGACAGTTTCTTTTCCTCGGTGGTCAGTGCATCCGGCCTTGCAGGCGCATGGTTTACTCCCGGAATGTCGGGGGGCATCGGAGGGATTGAATCGGGAATACCCTGCGAAACCTGTTTGCTGAAACTGTCTGACATGAAAACCTCCCCTGTATATATTTATAATAATTGATGTATATATGAAGAATAATAATCAACGTGTTTTCATTTTCACAGGAGAAGGTTATCATGAACAAGGTAATGCTGTTTCTTATCGTGGCTGTCACTGTAGTTACCGCGGAGCGTTATTCTCTTCTGAACTTCAGGCCGGTTAACGATATTGAGATTCACAGACTGCTTGATTCAGGCTGTGAAGTTGTACATGTCTATGAAGATGGCTCGGTTGACTGTATTGCCAATAATTATGTTTACGCTTCACTTCTCGCCACCGGCATGCCATTTACTATCCGTATCGATGATCTTGAGAGGTTCTACAGCAGCAGGCTCGATGGAAGATCCATGGGGGGATACCTTACCTGGGATGAGCTTTCAATTTGGCTTGACAACCTTCACGATACGTTTCCGAGTATCACAAGCGCGCCTACTTCAATCGGGAACACTTTCCAGAATAGGCCGCAGAGGGTGGTCAAGATTTCTTCAAACAACGATTTCTGGACGGACGACCTCACTCTTCCGAATGTCTG
>JAUVUL010000234.1 GCA_030600975.1 Candidatus Aegiribacteria sp. | reverse complement strand
TCTCTTAAAGTGAGTTCAGCTGTGAGAAAGAGATCAGCGATCAGCAGATTCAGGATTTCCATATTTTTTCCTCCGTGAGAGCAAATGTGCAAAATATGATTGTCCTCGTCAACACAGATGTTTGCGCAATGTGGTTCGTATGGTCATATATTCAGGTGTACCTGAAGAGGTTCCATTATGATTATTATTCTTTTCTGGTGGTAACTAACGGGAGGCGTGGATGAAGTCAGTTCGGTTCCTTGTATCCGTTTCCATTGCTGCCCTTTCTATCTCATGTGGAGACGGCAGGGAAGTCGCGGATAAGCAGTATGACGAGACCGTTTCCATTTATACCGATAAAGGCGTGTACATAGAATTAATACTGGTGTCAGAGGAATTTGAGGATACTCTTCTGTACCGGAATGAGATGCCGGTAGAATTGATGGTCTCCTCTGAGAATTGCGTATCATGCATAACCGCAATGCTGGTACCGGGTTGTGGTTCAACTCCTGCAGACAGAATGGAATACCTGTCCGGAGGCGATCTTCTGAATCTTGATACGAATTATGTGAATCCACATGGGGATATACCCGGCTATACTGCTGTCGTTTATCTCAAAGGTGATTCAAGTGTAGTGGAAAGAGTATGGAACAGAGGCAGCGGCGAGCTGGCGATTCTTCAGGTCAAATCCAGAAATACTTCGCTTAATATTCTTCTGACATCCTTCACAGGCATATTGAGTACTGCGGAGATAGTCGAACCCACCAACAGCCTTTCCCGCTCTGTCTACCTTTCTGATCGTGTCAGAAGTGAGATTGTGGAAGAAGTCAACGCGGATGTAACCGTTCCTCCCGAAGTTAGACACAGAATAAAACTGTCTGTTGACCCTATGAGGAGGGAAATGTATGTGATGGATTCGTTGACAATTGATTTCCGGTCAACTCAATCCGACAGTCAGCTGATGATTTACCTTCCATACTGCGATAGCGGAACTTGTTTTGAAGCCATTTCCGGATCCGCTGAAAACGCGGGAGATTCAGTATTATGTACCGCTGATTCCACCAGAATTTTCTCATGTCTATATTCCGGAAGCTGGAACGGGTTCATATCATCCTCCACCGACAGGATAACGGAAGAGGGGCTCCAGATCAATCCATCAACATCCTTTCAGAGCGGTATGTGGTTCTATCCTGGCTGCGGTATCCCATCAGCTTATACTTTCGATATTTCAGTACCTGACAAGGGTTACGAAGTCTTTGCTCCTCTTCAGGAAGCCTCGAGAAGCGTTCACGATTCTATCCTTACCGTATCCTATGTTTCCCCGATAGAGGGGATCAAGGGCCCACTTTCCTGGGCGACCGGTGGTTTCACGGAAAATGCGATTGCCGATGGCAGAAGCAGGTATATCTGCCTTGAATCCGATTCGACTGCATTGGGAATGAGAGATCTTGCGGATGATATTGCCGAAGTGCTCTGGGGGAACATGGGTTACGATGGAGCAAGGCTTGATATTGTTGTTGTAAGAAGCCTGGATGTACCCGTTTTCATCACCGGTCCAGGATGTATTTTTCTTTCAACGGATGTGCTTGCCTCCGTCAGGGGATATGAAACGTGGTCTGATTCTCTTGCCCGGGGAACATCTGTTCCGTCCACATCCATAGTATTTGAAGCAGCAAAGGCTTTTCTGGCGGGGAGTACATACCTTTCGGAGAATCTCAGGAATGTGCTTGCGGCATGGTCCGTCTACAGATTTGCGCTTTCAGGTGATGAATCGGCCTCAAATCAACTGTGTGAGGCTTTCAGAAAGTATTACCTGTACTCTACGGAGACGAACGGAGGAACCGAATACGCCATTGCAGATCCACGATTGAACGAATCTCCCCTTCATGATCCTGTGATATTCGGAAAAGCTCCGATTGTCATTGAGTTTCTCATCCATGAGATCCCCGCTTTTGAAAGAGCTGTTCCCAGAGCACTTCGTAATCTACGCCATTCCGGTGATTCCTTCGGCAGGTTGTTTTCAGCTATGGGAATACCGGAAAGCAGCGGATACGGGGAGATGTTCTTTCAGTGGCTGTACGGCCCCGGCGTACCGCAGCTGGAGATTTCCTGGATGGACTCCTCCGGCACTCTCTACCTCCGGGTAGAGCAGTTACAGCCCGGGCAGGATTTCCCCCTTGGCTCGATACTTAACGAAATCCGCGCATTTACCGGAACAGGTTTCATTGATCTGGACCTCTCCCACGGTCCTACGGAGGGTTTTTACATGGGTGACATATCCGCTACTGCCGAAAGGATCCTGGCGATCGATATCGATCCCGATGGTATTCTTCCGGCCGATATCATATACAGACATATCAATAACGAACCGAATGATCTTTAACCTCACCGTACCGATTCCGGAGAAGGGTTTTTATGAGGATATGTTTCTGCCTGCATAATCATCAGCCGGTGGGAAATTTCGACCATGTCATGGATTCAGCGTATGAGGATTGCTACCTGCCGATGCTGGAAGCCTTTGAAAACCATCACGAGATAAGCAGCGGTATTCATATCTCAGGCACACTTCTGGAGTGGCTTGTCCTCAATCATCCCGAGTACATTGAAAGAACAGGTGAACTCTGCCGGAGGGGCCGAATGGAATTACTTACCAGCGGTCGATACGAACCCATACTTACCATATTCAGAAGGTTCGATATCGTTCAGCAGATAAAGGACTATTCGGACTGCCTTGCGCAGCTTTCTGGAAAAAGACCAAATGGGCTCTGGCTGACCGAGAGGGTCTGGGAACCGCAGCTTCCATCGATTCTCAGCGAGGCTGGTGTATCATGGGCAGTTGTTGACGATATTCATCTCAAGAGAGCCGGTGTTTCAGGGATGGACCTGTTTCGCCCCTGCATTACAGAAGATTCAGGCAGTATCCTGAGACTGCTCGGCAGCAATCGAGAGTTAAGATACAGAATTCCCTTCTCTCCCGTTGAGAATGTCATGGAGAAGCTCAGGGAGATGCATGATGCCGGGGCAAGCATGGTATTCTACGGAGACGACGGGGAAAAATTCGGTGTCTGGCCGGGAACCCATAGACTCTGTTACGAAGATCACTGGCTTGACCGTTTTTTCAGTGAAGTGGAATCAGCTGACTGGCTTGATTTCACGCTTCCTTCAGAAGCTGCCGGAACCGAAGCTGCGGGGCCTTTTTATATTCCCGCTTCAAGTTACACCGAAATGGGCGAATGGACACTGCACGGCCGTCAGAGAGATGATTATGATGAGCTGCATGAGCAGCTCGATACTCAGGGGAGATCCGGCGCTGCGGAGGTATTCCTCTCCGGAGGATTCTGGCGTAATTTTCTATCCGTATACCCCGAGTCAAAGGAACTCCAGGGCAGAATACTGTCAGCTGAACCCCTCGTGCGAAGATCGGAGAATAAGGAAGCACTGCACCATTTCTGGAAAAGCCAGTGCAACTGCGCTTTCTGGCATGGAGTGTTTGGCGGTATATACCTTCCCCACCTCAGGGAGGCTGTCTGGAAGGAACTTCATAAGGCAGAATGGAAAGCGCTTAAAGCGGTTCAAGGCTATCCGTTCGTAATGACAACTGATATCAATGCAGATGGTTTTGATGAAAATGTAATCGTAACGCAGAACCAGTCGCTGCTGATCCATCCTGATCGTGGATTGACTGTTAGTGAACTTACTTTCCTGCATCCGGATGGAGAACCCGTACCTCTGGGGCATGTTCTCAGCAGGCAGCCGGAAAAATATCATAAGTCGATACCCGGAACGGGGCCTTCCGGTGAAGTAATAACGATCCACGACGATATGGCATCAAAGGAGGATGGACTTGCCGAGAAGATATTTATCGACAGGTGGAGAAGGATGTGCTTCTCAGATCTTGTAATGCCCTCTTCCATGCATTTGAACAGCTGGAAACAGAGTGTCCACGAGATAACTCATTTCCAGAAACCCGCTCTTTCCTCTTCCACGTCAATCAGGGATTCTGCTGTCTCTTTTTCAGGGGAATTCATGGAGGAAAAGCTCAGGGTAAGGAAGAGAATGACCGCTGAACTGAAAAAGCCTGTGATCGAAATCAGCTCGGAGTATTCTGTCGGTCCCTTCGATAGAGCAGGGATGGAAATCTGCCTTAACCTGATGACAGGACAATCCCCTGACCGTTACTACAGGGTCGATTCGGGAGGAAAGCATCTTATGTCCGAAGAGGGTGAATTCAATGGAAAGAGGATAGAAGTATTTGACTGCTGGCGAAAAGTTAAAACGATTATTGTAATGAACTGCGAAGCAGACGTCTGGATTACGCCGCTGGATTCGGTGAACAGGTCAGAAAGCGGTTACGAGAGTGTTCATCAGGGAGTACAAGGGCATTGTTTTAGAG
>JAUVUL010000144.1 GCA_030600975.1 Candidatus Aegiribacteria sp. | reverse complement strand
CATGGACCTCTACGAACTGGTCATCATCAACGAGTGCCACGGGGCGTCTCAGCCGGGCGCCAACGGCCTCTCCATCAACTTCCCGGAGATCCTGCATGGCTCGCAGATCGGGTACTACATATCGGTGGACCTGGATTTCGCAGACAACACAGGCTGGGACGAGTTCCTTTTTGCATTCTACGACTGGCAGGAGACCGGGATAGAAGGGGGAGCGGACCCCGGAGCCCAGCTGGCTATCAGCCCTGCCGGCAATCCGGCTAGTGGAGCTGTGAACCTGATCTTCACGAGCCCCGTAACCGGGAATGTCACCATCATCGCACGCGATATCTCCGGTCGAACAGTGCACAAGGCAACCGAATTCGCGCAGGCCGGTGAGACATCAAGCTACCTGTGGGCGGGAACCGACACCTCCGGGGTTACTCTCCCGGCGGGTATCTATCTGGTAGGCATCACCGACTCGTCAGGTGATACAGCACAGACAAGGGTGGTATTGATCAGCCAGTGAGGGGGCCAAGGCTGCTGCCGAGCGGACCTGCATCATCATAAGTTCTGACAAGTATCTGTCAGTGGCCAATATAGCCAGGCTGGATGTCGACGTTTGCGCAGGGTGCGGAATGTGCGTTTCTGTATGTCCATACAGCGCCCCGAGCCTGATCTGGCAGAACGGCCGACAGGTCTGTTCCATTAACACGGCTCTTTGTAAGGGATGCGGAAGCTGTTCTACAATCTGTCACTCAGGCGCTATGGAGCAGCTGGGTTACAGCGAAGAACAGACCCTCGAAATGGTAGATTTCTCTCTGGTAAATCTTTAACGCCCTTGGGGTCAGACGTCACTTGCGGCACTTGCAAAACTATCCCCAAAGTATTCCAGACCTTGACATTGACCGGGAATATTACTGGCGGTATCCTTGACTTGAGATGAAGAAACTGAGAAAAAGAGAAAAAAAATTGATATCGTTAGATTATTCTGAAAACAAAACAGGAGAAACAGAATGAAAAAGCTATTCACACTTATAGCAGCAGTACTGTTAATTACATCAGTTGCATCAGCAATAAGTGAACTTGGTGTCCGTTTTGGAGATGTATCGGGTGGTGATATAGCTGTTGATGCTATAATTTCTATAGGACGGTATAGCCGGATTCATGCTGACGTATCTTTTGGAAATGGTGTAGGTATTGATCTACTCGTGGACTTCTTGTACAAACGTTTTGGTAGAGAAGCTTTAAATTGGTATGCTGGTATTGGACCTTTTGTGGTTTTTGATGATCCATTTCAACTAGGAGTCGTTGGTGAACTGGGTCTCGAATATAGATTCACATTTCCAATATCAATAAGTGCTGATTGGAGACCATCATTAAGGATAATAGAAAACACAGATCTTAGTGCAGGTGGTTTCGGTCTGAATATCCGTTTGGTCTTTTAAATTGGGACCGGACTTCACCTGCGACACTTACCCGATAGCGTGATGTAGAATAAACTATACATATCCTGGTGGGTAATTATTGACAGACATACTCTCCCCGGAACGGCGGAAAATCCAAATTACTATGACTTCTGCTGCTTTTCAATTGACGTGGGGTGTATTCGGAAAGTATGGTCAGTTTCAGGTAGGAATATTGGGGTATTCAGGAACGTATGAGTTACTTCGGGAGATGTTACCGGAACGATGGAAAATACACTTTCCTATTGCTCATCATGTTCAGCACCTGATAACCCGAGGACCTCACTCAGTCAAGAATTGCCAGTGTCGCCTTCTCAGAACATCCCTATACCCTATGGCCCCTCCCTATCTGAGAAGGGCAATCTTACGGCAATGGCGTTCACCGTCTGCGACCAACACCATGAAGTAGAGACCAGCAACCTGACGCTTCCCCGACTGAGAGCATCCATCCCAGATGAGTATGTGTTCTCCATGCTCTCTAGCCTGGGTTCCCAGATGTCTGACAATCCTGCCCGAGGTGTCAATGATGGTTCTGGATATGACCATTGCCTCAGGAACACTATACGTCAGGGAAATCGACCCGCTGGAGGGGTTGGGAGAGGGTTCGTTCATCAGGAGGATGTGGTGTGAAGAGTCCTCCACATGGACTCCAGTCGGGATCTGATTGCAGTACCACCTTATGAACGACGATGAATTGGCACCACCGACGAGGTCATTCCTTCCATCGGAATCCAGATCGGCTACGGTCAGAGGCCATCCACCAACCAGGGTTCCGTCCACGACTTCCTTGATCCAGCCTTCCGGAGCGCTGCCACTGTTCATCCAGACAGATATCGATGCCGGAGACATGGAGGTGGCGACCAGGTCGGGGAGACTGTCGTTGTTGACGAGAGCCAACTCCAAGCCCATGGCAATTCCGAAGCTTCCCGGAAGGGAATGCTCTTCCCAGGAGGAGCCTGTGTTCAGCCAGACACCGATCTGCCCGGACATGCAGGCTACCGACGCCAGGTCCGGGAACCCGTTTCGGTCCAGGTCGGCAGACCTGACCATGTGAGCGCCATCAAGCGAAGTGGTCAGTACATGTTCTTTCCATGAGGGTGAGACTGACTGCCCACCGTTCTCCCACCACCTGAGATTGTCACAGTCAAGTGCGCAACCAGCAACATCAACGTCACCGTCACCGTCGAAATCGGCCCAGCAGACAGAACGGCCCCCCGGCATGGTGGTACAGATATCCTGTCTCACCCAGGTCTCCGGAGAGCTTCCGTCATTTCGCCACCAGCTTGCCGCAGCATTCCCGCCCCCGGCGGCAAGCACGTCGGTCGATCCGTCCTGGTCCAGGTCAACGAAGTGTATCTCATGGGCATTCTGAAAATCATCAGCCAGAACTACCGAAACCCATGAAGAACCACCGTCCCCCAGGAAGAGCACGAGAACTCCGTCATACCAGGAGGAGGCTCCGATGTCGGGATAGCCATCGCTGTTGAGGTCTCCACTACACACGAAGGAGGCTCCATCCAAGGTATCCGTCACCAGATGCTGCTTCCAGGAGGGGAGGACTTCTCCTGAGTTCCGCCACCAGGCCACCATGTCATCGCCCCATCCTGCCCCGATCAGATCCAGGTGACCATCTCCGTCCACGTCGCAGGAGCTTATACCCGCAGGTCCGGTGAAGCTGTTTGTGACCGTATGCTGCTGGAAATCGGCACTCATGACGGGGAGCGTGATGGAGAGGAGAAAGAGAAAGGGTAAGGAGTCTAAGATTTTCATCTGTGTTTCCTTCCGTTCAGTTGATCCCATAACAAATAGAAATGCTTATTCATCTAAAATTATATAACTTTTAGATATATCGTCAAGCAGTATTTTCTTTCACGCGGATCTAAGCTGCACTCAGCTTGAGGATCATGTATTGCTTTTTTTTAATATTATGGTTCTTCTCCAAATTAGTTGTAGTTAAAAAAGGGTTCGAGGGGTCAAGGGATCGAGGATTTTCGAAGGAGCATAACGAAGTAGAAAGGGGGCCTTGGGCTCAGCAGCACCGACAGGTGCTTACGAGCAGATCGAAGCAATAGAAATCCCGATTTCAAGCCGTTCCGGAAATTTTACCGAAACAGCATATTCGTCCCAATAAGCCTCCGATTCCTGCCTGAAACGATACTGCCCGGAACACGCGCAGTCAGACATGATTGCCGACAGATGTGCACTGGAGACTCGGTATACGGATTCATGTCCCCTCTGAAGTAGAAACGGTTATACTAGTACACATGTAAAACCAGATAGTAGTAACCAACGAGTGCATCTTAGTCCGCCAATACGATTTGAAGTGCATTGATATGCCTGTAATGTCATGTAAGGATTACAATGTCTAACTTATTCTTAAATATTGAAAGGTGTTTTGCTTTGCAAAAACATGTTTACACTATCTGCGTACTACTACAGATTCTGGTATTGATCGGTTGCGACAGCACCGATGATGAGTTCGGTTCCAGGAGAATCGATTTTCAACTCGTCCCAATCGATTCCATTGGAATCGAAACCGGTGATTCCTGTTACGTCTTCGCGAAAATATACGATGCATGTTTCCTTAATCCGGATCGAATCGCAATATCCGATCCCAGATTCCAGGAAGCCAGGATCTTCTCGCGGAGTGGTGATTATATGTATTCTGTATCTGCTATCGGGAACGGTCCGGGGGAATGCAATTACCCCGACGACCTTGCTTGTCTGAATAACGGTAACCTGCTCATTGGTTCGTACTACGACAGAAAAGCATTGGTTTTTGACACCAGTTTCGTCTTCGTAAGAGAGATACTATTCGATAACGCCTCGAGCCCCTTCAAGCTGCAGCCTTATGGAGATTCCTCATTCGCTGGAATGTACCTCTTCCACGATATGAATTCCGGAGGTAACGGGCTGGCCAGGTGGCATGACGCGGCTGAACCCGAGTACGTCTACATCGAGAATTCCGCACCGATCGATATGGATTATAAATACCAGGTTACCACTTCACTCTGCTATACGGTAATGTCGGATACGATGCTGTGGGTATCGGAGTACTCCACTGACGAGTATACCATTGACTGCTACGCTCCTGATGGAAGCATCGTGCAGACGATAAGCGTGCCCTACAGTGAGCACGGTAAAAGCGAGGACTTCATGCGCAGGGAGATCGAAAGGGCCAGACTGAACTATATAGAGGCTACCGGAAGTGATGCAGGGTTTAATATTAATCTAATCAGAACCCACAGGGCGATCTCCGACCTTGCGATGGACGCTGAAGGTATGCTGTGGGTCAGGCAGGGTTTTGCTGAGGATGCTCCCATCTATGACATATACGATGACGGCGGACAGTACATGTATTCCTGCGAAGTGGCTTTACCATGCTGGCAGGAAGTTAACAGGTGGAAGATAGTCATTGATGAATACGGATACCTTGCAATCCCTCTCAATCCCGAGATGTACCCGCTCGTTTACATACTGGAAATACGGGAAATAGGGCATTAAGCATAACTGGGGATCAAACCTCCGATTACGTACTATTGGTCAGATGTTCGGGTCGTTCGAACAATTTTCCATGGGAAGAAATGATATAGCTTGGGTTGAAAGTAGCGTAACCTGGAACACAAGACCCGCGTGTGTTGATCCAACGATTGTCCCTCCCGCTCTTCCAGAAAGTTGGTGGATTATTGATGTAACGGATATCGTCCAGGATTTTCTGAATGGTTCCTACGAGAACTACGGCTTCCAACTTTATGCTTTCGGTGACAACGCCTCGTTAGCCATAGCGTCGAAGGAATATTCCACTACAAACTGGCGTCCAGAACTGGTGCTTGACTACATTCCGGTTTCTATCGAGTACACTACAATGGGTGCAATTAAGGCGGAGTTCAGATGAATTCGTAGCGGAGGTATCCTGGATCATCACGCATCATGAGAACTGGTACAAATCAACATAAATGCGCCAGTCTCATTGCGTATTGACATTGGCAAACTTGTAAAGGGATACTCAATCGAGAATCCTTTTTGACTCGATGTACTCGTTCAGGGTAAACTTATCGTGCAGATTCTCATTGGATTTATGCAAGTGTCGCAAGTGACGTCTGGCCCGATAAAACAGAAACAGCCCCCAAGGGGCTGCATTTCCCGCCGCAGAAGACAACTGTGGGCTGTACTTCTGAAAAAGGTCTGGGATATCGATGCTCTCAGGTGCCCGAAGTGCGGGGGATGCATGAAGGTTATTACATTCATCGAGCAGTCGTTTGTCATCAGATGCATCCTGAAACACTTTAATCTCTGAGAAGACTCAAGACCCTCTCCAGAGCCACTGGAACTGGTATGTGAACCCGATGAGGATTACATTTCATGGCAAGACGATGTTCCT
>JAUVUL010000030.1 GCA_030600975.1 Candidatus Aegiribacteria sp. | reverse complement strand
CAGCTGTGGGTACGAGGCTTGCGAGTGCAGACTCCGCAGGCGTACTTTTACAGTACGTCGAGGACGGATGTGCGAGTATAACGAAGTAGCCACAGTTGTATACGTCGCTGCAGTAAAATGCTGGTGAGATTTGCGGATTAGATGTAGTGTATTCCGTCATTGCTTCCAGTCACATTATCCCCGGTGAAGCGGAGAAGCCGCTTTTTCAGTTTGTCCGGTCTGTCAGCAAGGGATCTTATATACAGCCTTGCCTTACCGATGCTCCACAGATTATCTATCATCTTTATGAGTTCACTGTCCCTGCTGACAGCTTCAAGTAACGGCTGGTGCGCTTCCACAAGAGCGAGAAGGTCGGAGCGTGACGAATCCTGTGTCCATTTGATTAGAATTGCAACGGTGTTCGCGTTATCTCTGTACTTGCGGCGCATACCGAGACTTATTGCCCCGGCTTCAGGCGCGCTGACCGCACCTGTCCTGGTTCCAATTTCGAGGAAGAACTGTGTCACGGTTTCCACGGCATCCCTTGCTGTATCGACTGCGGAACTCTGCTTTGCCGTATCGGGGTTGAATATCCAGATATGCTCCAGAACGGATCTAACCGATTTGATCTCGGTGGACTTCCTCCTCATGATCTCACTTTCCAGGGAAGCGAAAATCCTTCCAAAGTGCTTCATGAAAAGTATCTGGTGCTGAGCGGATTTTTCCCTTGAAATCCTGTCGAACAGTCTGATGGAAATCTTTCTGCCGGGGACATAACCGGCAACGGATTCTGCAGCTTTCCTGGTAGCTTTCCTGAGCCACATCAGCTTATATACATTTTTATCAAGATTCTTTACCGCGGCATCAATAGTCATTTTCCTGCCGCCTTCGGATCTTGAGAGTGATTTTTCAAGAGCTGTGAGAATTATATCGGGTTTAAAATCATCATCGGTACCCAGATATCCTATTATCTCCACGAAATCATCTATCATTTGTTCTATTTTTTCAAGGCTCTTTTTATCTTCACAAAGCAGTATTATATCTAACAGAACATTTTCAAGCGTGGAAAAAACCTGCTTTCGCCAATACCTGCATACATTCTGACCAAGGGGGCATGGCTGCTTCAGGAAGTAGTTCCTTACTTCTTCAGGTATCTCCCCGGCTGAAACATCTTCAGTATCTTTTTCCAATGCTCTGAACATATCAATGATATCGTTGCCCTCAGCTATTTTTATGAGTTTGTCTATTTCAGGGCGGGAGGTCTTCCCCGAATAACCGGAAATAATCTCGCTGCATCCGTTTTCAATGAAACCCTCTATGAGTTTGCGCCCCTCCCGAAGAAGTATCTGACGGTAGAGGGGATTGCTGGAAAGCATCTGAAGTGATTCTACCATTTCCTTCATTATTCCGGTAGATGCATCTCTTATGCTACGCCATTTTTCCATGAGGTCATCAGCATTGAATTTTTCCTTGAATTCAGCGAATGGGGTATCTTTGTTCAGCTTTCTCGCGAATTCTCTTATAAGTTCCGACTCAAGCCTGTGGGACATCCACGACAGGAATGCCGCTCCAGCGGGTTCCCCATACTTGGAAGCTACAGAAAGCTCAGAAATCTCGATGAAGTACGGGATCAGAGTATCCGGCTTATCAGCAATAAGCTCAGTCGTCAGCGGTATGGTTTTCCCAAAGTACATCGCAGCCGTCTTCAGCTGCCACAGAGCTACATCGCTGTCCTCTGTCTCCTTTGAGGGAATAATGATATCTATCATATGCCTCATGAAACTTCCAGTTATTCTTTCGGCTATATCAGGGTGTTCCACAAGGGTCTTTACGAATGCTGTAAGTCCATAGGAAAGGAATTTGCAGAAGATCCTGTGTCCGGTCTTCTCTATCCAGACTGCCTGCTGGGAAAGGATATCGCATAGCATCCTTGCGGAGTAGATGAGATCGTTTGCCTTCTTCTCCTCTATACCTGGAATCCTTAGCAGGTTTTCCATTGTTTTCTTGAGGGCCTTACTTCTGTCTTCTGCCCTGAACAACTTTCCAAGGAGCGATGTTTCCTCTCTCCTCAGCTGCTCTATGCTCATCTCTCTGTTATAAGTGGAGACAGCTGTTGAGATAAGCTCGGTGAATATGGGATCTTCTGTATCCGTTCCCTGCATAAGAGGAGCTATCATCTTATCCATGAATCTTCCGCGGAGTTCTACGATATTTATCTTTTCAAGAGAGCGCAGGATAACCTGATTCGAGTCGATGGAATCCTCGGCCAGTGGTGTAAGCCATTCTGTCTGTTCACCTTCCAGGAGTCTTTTCCTGTAATTGACATTCAACAGATCAAGGATTCCTACGAATACCTCGCTTTTTGAGATGAGATCCTGAAACCTGACGTTCTTCGTAGAGCGGAGCAGCAGTGTAAGTGTCGGCAGTAACTTGTCATAGCTGATCCTAACCTTTGTCAGGTAGCTGTTCATCGATTCTATGGCCGCTTCAGGATCCTCCTGGCTAAGAATCAAGTCCATCAGGCGCCCGGTTGAATTAATAACCCGCTTTATTTCTGCTACATTGGTCTTCCCGTTAATGAACTGTAGTGCTATGGGAATGAAATCAAGATAGAATTCGGTTTTGCTGTTCTCAAGATAATCTGTTCCACTTCTTTCGCGGGCAAGACTGGATATCATGATTAACAGATTATTGTCATCCATCTCTATTGCCATTGAATATGCTTCACGGAAACAGTTATAGAGGGCTCTGCCCGCACCAGCGAACAGGATCATTTCGGCAATAGCTCTTCCGTATTCGACCGAGACTCCGCTGTCGGTGACTGGCAGGTCTATGATATCGAAGTCTATATTTCTCTCAGCTCTTCTCTTCAGCGCTTCTTTTGCAAATTCGGAAGCTCTTTCAAGAACTTCATTCATCTCCGGTTCCGTAAGGCTGCCCACTATATCGGTGATTACTCCCCGCATTGCGTCTTCAAGCAGTGCGTTCAATTCTTCCGATTCTTCCAGCTTTCCCAGAAATCCTGAAAGAGTACGGATAGCTTCCATCTTGATAGAGAATCCTCTCATTTTTCTGTATAGAGATTCCCCGTTCCTTCCCACCGATCTCCATACAGGGAGGTCTTCCTTTGAAAGAAGATACCATCCGGTCTCAACAGCGAAATCAATAAGGGTTTCGTGTACGACAGGGGGTGCATCACTCATTATATCAGTTGCCCGCTGAAGAGCACGTACGATATTTCCTCCGCCTATCCTCGTCCGCTCAAGCATGAAGCCAAATCGTTCGGGCCATCTGATGCCTTTCTGAATCAGTATGCCGGCAAGGAAAAGGTCTTCGGGGTTTTCCGCAAGAACATGAAAGACCTTGTATAACAATGAGATGAGGTCCTCGAACACAAGCCCTGTACGTGGACCTATCTGATTCCACACCCAGCTTAGATGGAAGAATTCCTGAACCGCTACAACCACTGCATCCGAAGGGAGGTTGGTCAGGGCCGCGAACCATTTGACTGCTGCATCTTCCATGATCGGCGGCGGCGTCTGCATATTCGACAGGTTTTCAAGAAGTTTATCAACATCTCTGTCTTTTATCGTCGTAAGGAGAAATGCCAGCGCACCTCCGGCGGTCACCCATTCCCGTGAAAAAAGAGGGATTGCCAGGACCCTGTTCCTTGTTTCGGGTGAGACGACTGATATGTCAAGATTCTTTTCCGGAAGACTGAACCCTTTTCCCACCTCGGGAGGTTTCACGAAGCGGAGTCTATTCTCCTGACTCCAGGCTTCGATTTTCCTTACTACTTCCTGAACGTCTATTCCGATTCTCCCTGATCAATGTTATCATCACCGGGATGAACAATGGCTGCGTCCACTACCCTGTCTTCATCGGGCAGGTTCATCAGTCTGACTCCCATTGTACTCCGTCCCATCTCTCTTATCTGTTCAACTGGAAGTCTTATAATCATTCCAAGCGCGGAGATAAGGATTAACTCATCATCTTCGGAAACCTGCATTATTGAAATGACCGGACCATTTCTATCGATATTGCGGATGTTTATTACCCCACTGCTTCCTCTGTGAGTAAGCCTGTACTCATCAGATGGGGTCCTTTTCCCGTATCCGCCCTCAGTCACTGTAAGCATGCTTCCGGGTTTCTCCATGGCTACCATGCCGACCAGCCTGTCGATCTCATCCACCCTGATGCCTCTTACTCCCCTTGTATGCCTGCCCGCGGGACGAATTTCCTTCTCGGAGAACCTGTTGGCTTTACCGCTGGCAAGGGCAAGTAGAATACGGCTGCTGCCGTCCGTAAGAGCGGCGGAGATAAGTTCGGCGTTGTTATCAAGCTTGATGGCCCATATTCCATTTCTTCTCGGATGACTGTAACAGGAAAGAGGTGTTTTCTTCACCAGCCCATTGCTGGTTGCCATAAGTATAAATCTGTCTTTGTCGAATTCCTTCACGCAGACGTTGGCAACAGGCCTTTCCTCCGGTTCAAGGTCCAGAAGATTGACTATCGCTTTTCCTTTACTTATGCGACCTGCTTCTGGTATCCTGTAAACCTTGAGCCAGTAGCATCTTCCCTGGTTGGTAAAAAACAGGATATAACTGTGAGTTGAAGAGATGAAGATCTGTTCCAGGGCGTCCTCTTCCCGGGTCTTTGCTCCGGTAATACCTTTGCCGCCCCTGTGCTGGATCTTGTACGTATCCGATGAGAGTCTTTTAATATAACCCTCACGCGAAACGGTGATTACCATCTCATCGTCGGGAATCAGATCCTCTATATCTATTTCTCCCGGTGCGTAAGGTAATATTTCCGTTTTTCGTTCCTTGCCATATTCATCGGCAACTACCGAAAGCTCATCAGCAACGATCTTCATCCTCTTTGACCTGCTTGCAGCGACTTCCCTGAGTTCTGCCAGAAGGATTTTGAGCTCACGGTATTCTTTCTCCAGCTCATCCCGTTCAAGGCCTGTGAGTTTTCTTAGACGCATATCAAGTATCGCCTGGGCCTGGATCTCGGAGAACTCGAACCTAACCACAAGCGCAGATCTGGCTTCATCACTGCTGCCGGATTCCCGTATGACCCTGATGACCTCTTCTATTGAATCCTGCGCCTTGAGCAGACCGATCACGATGTGGGTTCTCGCCTCCGCCTTCGCCAGGTCGAATGTTACCCGCTTCTTAATAACATTGTGCCTGTGCTCGATATAATGATCCAGGAAATCGCGAAGGGAAAGCCTGAGTGGCCTTCCACCGCAGAGCGCAAGGCAGTTCGCCCCGAATGTTTTTGAAAGGCTGGTATGCTTGTAAAGTTGATTAAGGACTACTTCCGAAAGCGCGTCATTCTTCAGAATAATGACTATACGCATGCCTTCTCTGTCGGATTCATCACGGAGGTCTGCTATGGACGTGATTTTTTTCTGTTTTACCAGCTCGGCGATGTTCTCTATTAACCTTGTCTTGTTCACCTGATACGGGATCTCGGTGACTATAATGGCTTCCCTACCTCTGGGGGCTTCTTCAATACTAACCCTTCCACGGACCAGGATAGACCCCTTTCCTGTCATGTAACAGTCCCTGATACCCCTCATACCCATGATGATGCCGCCTGTTGGAAAATCAGGCCCCTTGACTATGCTGAAGAGTTCTTCTTCGGTAAGGTCAGGATTCTCAATGATGCTGCAGCATGCACTGACTATCTCTCGAAGATTATGTGGCGGTATGTTTGTAGCCATTCCAACTGCTATACCCGATGAGCCATTAACAAGAAGATTTGGTATTCCGGATGGAAGTATTGACGGTTCCTTCAGGCGGTCATCGAAATTGGGAACCATATCAACGGTTTCCTTATCGATATCCCGAAGCATTTCCGCACCTATCCTGGACATCCTAGCTTCAGTATATCTATATGCCGCGGCTGGATCACCATCTATTGATCCGAAGTTACCCTGTCCATCCACAAGGGGGTGCAGTAGAGAAAAATCCTGCGCCATTCTAACCATTGCATCGTAGACTGCGGAATCTCCATGAGGATGGTATTTACCAAGAACATCACCAACAACTGTGGCCGATTTCCTGTATGCACGTTTGTAGGTAAGTTTCTGTTCGTACATCGAATAGAGAATTCTTCTGTGTACCGGCTTAAGACCGTCTCTTACGTCCGGCAGAGCTCTTGAAACGATGACGCTCATGGAATAATCCATGTAAGAGCGTTTCATTTCCTCTTCTATATCAATGATATCCGATTTTCCGATCTGACTGCTGCTCAACTGATCTCCTTCAACCCTTTCGGTCATACCGAGGTTCTTTCTAGTTTTTTCACTGAGTGTTCTATACGTCGAGATTCATTACATCAGCAGCATGCTGCTGTATGAATTCACGTCTTGGTTCAACATCATCACCCATAAGAACTGAAAAAATGTGACTGGCTTCCATTGCGTTCTCAAGTCTTATTTTCAGAAGAATCCGCCTTTCTGGATCCATCGTTGTTGCCCACAACTGGTCCGGGTTCATTTCACCGAGTCCTTTGTACCTCTGCATTGAAATTCCAGTATTACCGAATTCCTCCACAATTCTCTTTCTCTCTTCTTCATTGTATGCATATCTTTTAGTGCTTCCCTTTTTTATAAGGTACAGCGGTGGTTGAGCAATATAGATGTATCCATTTTCTATCAGTTCAATCATATGCCTGTAAAAGAATGTAAGCAGCAGGGTTCTAATATGAGATCCGTCAACATCAGCGTCCGTCATAATTATGATTTTATGGTACCTCAAGTTGCTAATATCGAAATCTTCTTCGATACCCGTTCCTGCTGCTGTGATGATTGTTCTTATTTCGTTGTTCTTTAGAACTCTTGCAAGGTGTGCTTTCTCTACGTTAATGATCTTTCCCCTGAGAGGAAGTATGGCCTGGAAATGTCTGTTACGGCCCTGTTTTGCTGAACCCCCGGCTGAATTACCCTCTACTATGAAAAGCTCAGCCTCCTCCGGGTTGTTCACAGTGCAATCCGCAAGTTTTCCCGGAAGGGCAGCGGTTTCAAGTGCTGACTTCCTTCTGGTAAGTTCCCTTGCTTTCTTTGCAGCCTGCCGGGAGCTGTGATTAAGAAGGCATTTCTGAATAATCTTTCTTGAGATTGTGGGGTTCTCTTCGAGGAAAATTGATATTCCCCTGCTTACATGTGAAAGTACAGCTCCCTGAACATTTCTGTTCCCAAGCCTTGTTTTTGTCTGTCCCTCGAACTGTGGATCGGGGATTTTGACGCTTATTACTGCTGCCAGACCTTCTCTTACATCACTTCCCGAGAAGGAATCATCCTTGCTGTTGAACATGTTATTGGACGATGCATATTCATTCAGTGTTCTCGTGAGAGCCGATTTCATCCCCGACAGGTGTGTACCACCATCAATTGTATTGATGTTGTTAACAAAGGAAAAAATGTCCTCCTGGAAGGCTTTATTATATTGTAGTGCGAAATCAATAATTATGAGTCCATCTTCATCGAGTTCGAACTCTCCGCATATTCTCACGGGATCATGAAGTGTAGTATGAGCTTCGTTTATATAGGATACAAAAGAGCTCAAGCCCCCTTCAAAGCAGTACTCTTCCTGTCTTTCTGCGTCCGCTCGTCTCTTATCAGTTATATTCAGCTTCAACCCGTTGTTGAGATACGCGAGTTCCCGCAGTCTGCCGGACAGTGTTTCAAAGTTCATAACCGACGTTTCGAAGATATCTTCATAATCAGGCATGAATCTTATCCTTGTTCCCGTGAGATCCGTTCTACAGATCTTTTCCTGTGTTCCTTCCGGCTCACCGCGTAGAAAACTCTGTCTGTATACATTTCCACCCTTATGAACCTCGACTGTCAACCATTCAGACAAAGCGTTAACCACGCTCACTCCAACACCGTGGAGTCCTCCTGATGTCTTGTACGCGGTATTATCGAATTTTCCTCCCGCATGCAGTGTGGTCATAACCACTTCTAGCGCTGTCTTACCGCTCTTATGCATCTCAATTGGAATCCCACGCCCGTTATCGTTAACAGAAACAGAACCGTCATTGTGCAGAATTACCTCTATCGAAGTACAGAAACCTGACTGAGCCTCGTCAATGCTGTTATCCACTACCTCCCAGACAAGGTGGTGAAGGCCCGTCTGTGACGTTGAACCGATATACATACTCGGTCTTTTTCTGACATGTTCAAGCCCCTTGAGAACTTTGATCGAGTCCGCGTCATAGTTTTTGTTATTCCCGGTCAAACTGTTTACCTTCCGTCTTTCTACGCTATACTGTTTTCAAATCAGTAAAGAGTTTCTCATCCCATACTAAATTCAACTTCAGCAGTATTTCCTTCTTTCTCAGCTCGATCTCCATTGATGCTGCCGGGTGAGTTATTCTTAGCAGGAGTACTGAGCCATCGAAACCTACTGGCCTTGCAAAGGCGGCAAGTTCTTCTCCAACGATGTTTTTCCACAGCATCACAACTCTGTTTCGTTTCTGGTACACATCCGGCTGAAAATTGTCCAGAACGCCACGTATCAAGCTGTCAATCTTCCTCAATGTTATTCTGATTCTACTCTTCTGTTAACTTTGACAACTTAACTGGCATGATGAGCGCAAGGTAGGAATCGGATCCATCCGTTTCATCCTCATCAGTAATCACAACTGCTGTATTACTATCTTTCATCTTCATTACTATTCTTTCACAGCTCATGTTACGAAGTATTTCCATGAGAAAATTACCATTGAATCCTATCTGAAATGGATTACCTGCATATTTAGCTGTAATGTCTTCCTGGGCGTCTCCTGCATCAGCGCTTTCAGAATGAACAAGCACTTTGTCCTTTTCCAGTGAGAATTTTATTTGATGGGTGGTTGGATTTGCCATTGTCTTAACCCTTCTAAGAACCGATACAAGATCTTCCCTGTCCGTAGAAAGAATACAGTCATTGTCCTGCGGAATAACCTTCTTGTATGGAGGGTATTCTCCGTCGATAGTTCTGCTGAAAATTATTGTGTTACCAAACTCAAAAGATATCTGTGATCCTTTGAACCTTATAAGAACTTCACCTTCTGAAGACAGTTTAGCGAAAAGGTTAAGTGCTTTCTGTGTAACAAGAGCATGAATATTAACAGGCGCAGATATACTACCAAGGGTAATACAGCTCAGCCTGTGACCATCGGTCGCAACCATCTCAAATCCATTCTCTCCAATATCAAGAAGAGCTCCATTCAGCGTTGCCCTGTAATCGTCCCTTGCAACCGCATAAGATGTTTTTCTTATTGCGTCAGAAAGAACATCAACAGGAACGGACGCAGGTTCAACACCACTTTCTGAAGGAAGGGAAGGAAACTGCTCGCTGGAGTTGCCACTTAATGTAAAAGAACCATTTCCACAGCTTATTGTTATTCTATTACCCGTACCGCTCAGTCGAACTTCTTCTTCAGACAGCTCACGCACTATTTCATGCAGTTTCTTTCCGGGAAGTGTTATCGAACCGGAAGTAGTTATAGACGCAGGAATTGTTGTAATAACCGTGGTATCAAGATCTGTTGCAGATAATCGAAGTGTTTCTCCTTCAGTTTCTCTAAGCCCATCCATATCTCCTTCAATCAGTCTTAGTATTTCACCAAGTATCAGTCCTTCTATAAGTCCAAGTATCAGTCCTTCTTTATCACTAAGTATTTCTCCGAGCATCTCACCGAGTGTTTCTCCTT
>JAUVUL010000063.1 GCA_030600975.1 Candidatus Aegiribacteria sp. | reverse complement strand
TACGATCTCTGCCTGAGGCGCAGCTCCAACGTGAACAGGGTTCGTGGAGCTGCGCCTCAGGCAGAGATCGTATATGTCAGGTTGCGCGGAAGTGTGAATGAGCTCAATTCAGGAGCAGCTTTTGAGGATAACCTTCTCGATGCCATCAACTTCTGCCTTGAAGCGGCTCAGTTCCAAGGCAGGCCAATAGTGATAAGCGTCAGTCAGGGCACAAGCTGGGGGCCGCACAACGGATCCAGCGATTTCGACCTGGCCAGGGATAATCTTGTCAATTCCTTCAATAACAGATCTCTTGTCTGGTCAGCCGGCAACGATGACAACGATATTGGCTACCGGACAGGAACGATCGCCTCAGGCAATACGATAGAGAACTTCGATTTGACTGCTACAAAGACTGACAGCCTGGGTAATCCTGTGATTTACGATGTCTGGCTGGATATATGGTACGCAGGTCCTATTCTGGATTTCAGGATAAGCCACGGTGGAGGTAATTCAGGCTGGCAGGACGATACCGTTAATCAGTACAACGGTAACATCGGAGGAAAGGATATCGAGGTCGAACGTGACATTGAATTAGGAGGAGATCTAAGGGGCATCCGGATATACGTAGACGATGCGGATACTGGTGATATATTCACTATCGAACTCCGCAATCCCGACGCAACTGATGACGCTGAATATCATGCATGGGTCGGTAGCCAGGGATGGGTGGCAAGTCTATCAGGATCTTCTCAAGGTGTTAGTACCTTGAGCGATACCGGATGCGGCAAGTCCATACTGACAGTTGGGGCATGCAACAAGGTGAATCCTCCTAATAGTGCTACTGGTGAAGAGGCTACTTCCTACAGTGGAGCCGGTCCCACACTGGATGGCAGAATAAAGCCTGAGATAGTGGCTGTGGGGGGAACACCCGATGACCCCGCAACCCCCTTTGTGAATGAATACGATGGTATCACATCTGCAGCCTCCGATGGGGCAAGCGGATACACAGATAAAATCGGGACAAGTATGTCAACACCACTTGTTGCCGGAGCGATAGCCTGCCTTCTGGAGGAGTACAGTTCTCCAGCTCCGGTAGGTTTGAATCTTGAACTCAACCAGGATACGGTCAAAGCGCTTCTGATAGAGTATGCAAATACACTCAACCTCCATCTGAATCCGGAAGTGATGGGATACATTGCCGATGAGAGGAACAAGTACGGACACGGCAGGCTTCGAATGATCGGCCCGGTTGACCACCTCCTGGCCCCTGTGGATATCGACCTCTGGATAAGGACTGCAAACGACGACTACGGCGAGGAACCCTATCCGGGAGGCTGCTTCTGCGGAGCCCCGGATATCCGCGTTTTCGATGCCGGCACCAATAACGAGACTACAAATATCGTCTGGGGAACCACGTACGACGTCAGAGTAACCGTACGGAACCTGGGCGATACCCAGGCCAACAACGCAACTCTTAGGCTGAAGTACACCCTGCCACATACGGCACCCAGTACCTGGTTCGAGGCAGAGGATGCAGGCAACAACAAGCTGGTGAATACTGGTGTAACTGTCCCCGCAATGGACCAGGTGGATATCCAGTTCAGCTGGAGGCCTCAGGCAGCTGAGATCGGCGCTCCGGCAGGTGCTACACATTTCTGTCTTCTTGCAGAGGTGACTCATGTCTCAGATCAGCTGATCTACCCCTCGCCTACAACGGCGGGAGGAAGTGCCTGGTCAACTAATATAAAGAGTACTAACAATGTTGCTCTTCGCAACCTTCATATACAGTGAAGATTGGAGGATAGAACGATGGCTCAGAATAACAAAGCATTCAACTGGAGCGGCAAGTACGATTTCAGGATCTGCGGCACCGATCTTCACGAGGATACTCTTCGGATCAAATCCAACTACCGCAAGCAGGAGGAAATGCTCAAACTCGTCCTTCCCACCCTCTGCATCACCTACGCAGACTTGAAATTCCAGGACAGCATAGGAGGAGTTCAGGAAAACTACCCGGCCTCACAGGCTTACGGTTCCGCCTACTTCGATCCCCCAGTAGTGATAAGCGGAGGTCAGGATATCGAGAAGTTCACCTACATCCGTGGCGCTCATAAAGTCGTGATAGGTTCCAGGGAGACAACGATAGAATTCCCTTCCTGGAGCGACCTTGTAATACCCCGACTGCGAATAGACCGTGAGAAGTTCGCCGACTTCAACCTGCATGTACCGAAAACAAACATCCAGGTGGACGTACCACTCAACATCACAGCCCTCCAGTACGCCGATGGAAGGCACATCGGCGGCGTGAAACTTGAGAAGCGTCACCCCGACTGGAAGCCCACGGAGGGTAAAAAGGAATACGATCTATGGGTCAAGGTTATAGACGGACGCACCCTTAAGCCAATCCCGGAAGTGATGGTAGAGATACTTCAGTGGGATCCGAAACTCCAAACCCCCTACGGAACCGGAGGCCTCAAGGTTGATAAGCGCATCTACACTTCAGGTGATGGAATAGTCCAGGCGCAATCCCGGCCAAGTAACAATCTGGAAGCACTGGTAATACGCCACAGGGGCTTCCGGGCAGTGGCAAGATGCTTCAAGCCACTTGCAGGACAGAACGTACGGGTCCACATGAGAGCCTGGCCTCTTCAGGATGATACGATCCACTACAAGTGGAAGAATGGTGACGATGTCTCGGAGATAGCCGAACTCACAGGACATACGGTTTCCGAACTGCTCCGCATCAATAACCTGAAGGATCCCTCTGCACTGAAGCCGGGAATGCAGATACTTCTTCCGTGCTATACCGCAATGTACAACATGGAGCAGTGGGACAACCTGGACTGGCTCGGGAAAGCCTTCGGTTTCAAAGATGCAAAGGGACTTGCTGAGGTGAACGGTTTCAAAGATATGAAACAGCTCAGCCGCGCACCTGCTTTGATGTTACCGGGCTGGAAGTTCTTCTTTGCCAGGGAGAAGGACACCCTTGAGAAGATAGACTCAATATTCGATCTCAAGAAGGGTTCTTCGATAACGGTGGGTAGAGTGTTCCACCCTGACTCAAGAATACCTTACCCCGGAGAAACAATTGCGGTACCCATCGAGCAAACGAAAATAAGGCTCAAAGGAAAGAAATAATCCAAAGGATGTCAGCACCTGCACCTATCTGCAGGTGCTGGCACAATCATCACCAGCTAATTTTGACTATTCTATAAATTCATTCAGTACTGCACATGCTTCCGTTTGTTCCGGATTTGTCCGGAATGCATTTATGGTTATTCACCCGTTAGCATCGGCTTTACAATTCCGGACTTTCTAAGGAATTGCATATTAGAAACTTAATTGTATATTACTGTTGTAATGTGAAAGATAGATATTTTTAATTGATTGCAGTGTTTAGAAGGATTTACGTAGTCTCTCACTCATCTTCCTCGTTAATTCCAAAACTATCATCGCACAAGTGAAAAGAGCTTGTTTCGCATCAGATTGCTGTAGTGTTACAGCACGGTTCCGGGCCGTATCCCGGTTGGCACGCCCCTGCTTTAGGGGCAACAGCGGCAGTGATGCCGCAGGTACTTAGGGACGGAAGTCCCGGGGAACAGGAGTTCGAATGGGTAAGAAGCTGTTTGTTGGAGGATTAGCCTGGGCAACGAATGATGATAGTCTGAGCAAGGCTTTCGAGGAGTATGGTACTATTGAAGAGGCAAAAGTCATCACCGAAAGAGACTCAGGAAGGTCAAGAGGGTTCGGTTTTGTAACTTTTGGAACTGAAGAAAACGCAATTGCAGCTCAGAAGGCAATGGACGGACAGGAAATGGATGGTCGTCAGCTCAGAGTGGATTTTGCCAACGACAAGCAAAGATCGTAACTAGAATTATTCTAGCTAAGTGATATAAGGGGAGGTCTTCGTACCTCCCCTTCTCCATTATCTCCGGCATATTCCTGTCTCAACTCAAGAATCGAAAAGACTCCACGGTTATCTACGAGCGGTGATGATATTGACTGTGTTACTCTAACTTAGAATCTCAGTTAAATTTTTTACATTGTTCAATGGGATTCAACTGAGATCTGGTATCAATATGTCATATATATTCCAATAAACACCATCAATCATATTCAGTAAATCATCTCATGGGACTGCGTTACTAATGATATACTGATGTGTTAAACTGGTTTATAAGACCCTACTCACATATGATTGAGATTCAGGAGGAATTATGGATAGAGAAGAATTGCTGGATCTCTTTTCGAATGTAACGATATGGAAAAAAGGAGATAAGAGAGCTCCGCATAAACCACTTCTGATTCTTTACATGTTAGGAAGGCTCCAGCGGGGAAAGATCGAACCCGTATACTTTGATGAGATGGATGGAGATGTAAGCCGCCTACTGAATGAGTTTGGACCACCAAGAAAGACACAACCACTTTATCCCTTCTGGTACCTTCAGAACGATGGTCTATGGCAGCTCACGAACATCGAACCATCGGATGACGCAACACCAGGACCGTGTCCCACAAAGTCATTCATGAGGAACAGGGACGTCCGTGGACACTTCCCAACAGAAATCGAACATCAACTATCCTCCGACCATGAACTCCTGAAGCAGGTCGCCATGAGAATACTGGAGGACAACTTCCCGGCAACCCTCCATTCCGACATCCTGCAGACCGCAGGCCTGGACATGGAAACTTCGACAAATACGGTTGATCAACTACCTGAAAATCGAAGAACCCGTGACCCACGATTTAGGGAGAGGGTACTGAGAGCTTACGAGTACAGGTGCGTTGTATGCGGTTTCAATGTCCGCTTAGGGAACACCCCGGTTGGGCTGGAAGCCGCTCATATCAAGTGGCACCAGGCCGGTGGCCCTGATGAGGAGTGCAATGGCCTTGCCCTCTGCTCCCTCCATCACAAACTCTTCGACAGGGGTGTTTTCTCACTGAATCCAGAAAGAAGGTTAATAGTCTCAGACAGCGCTCATGGCAACGAAGGCTTCGAGGAATGGCTCATGCGTTTCCATGGAACTGTGATCAAACCGCCGCAGCGCAGCTCCTACACCCCGCTCGATGACTTCACCGAGTGGCACATCAGCGAAGTTTTCAAGGGAAAACCGCGGGAACTCATAATCTCCCAGAAAGTATGAAATCAGGAATCGGTACCACCATATTCATCGGATATCGAACCTGCTTCTCGAATTTCCTCGAGCCTCTTCAGTAACATCCTGATATGACCGATTTTCACCATAGCCGTGAAGTGCCCCTCACAGAACCTCTCCTTGCGGACATGTACCGTAAACAGCTTCCGGATAGTGTCGAGATCAGCAGAACCCAGCAACTCAGGGGATTCCAAATACTTCCGCGCCTCATCCTGCCAGGATGACCAGTCGAAGGGAATCACAAAACCATTCTCGTATAGTGCACTGTGTAAACGCTCGAGAACCGGGTTCCATACCTGATAACCAAAATGCCCTGGTTTACGTACTACTTCCTTGACTGGTTCGAAGCCTTCAACTTCAAGAAACGGCAGGAATTCCAATACATCATCAATATTATCAGTACTGAGTGGCTTATTGAGTTTCACTATCATTGACAGTCTAAAGAGTTCATCATCGGTCATCCAGATTATCAAGATACAGCTTCTTAATACGATCCTTGTCCGCCATGGGCTTCTCTTTCTTATGGAACATCTCGATATACTCGATCACACCGGTAGCAGTATTGAACCGATAAACAACTCGAATTCCCGACCGAGCACCGCTACCTTTCAAGGATCTGCAAGCGAACTTCTTTGCGATATATATGCCATCAACCTTGAATCCAATCCCAGATACTTTGGAGAGTCCCAGTGACTCAGGTTGGACACTCTGATCACAGTGCGCTAGAAGCAGCATCTTCTCGAGTACCTTCAGGTCATCTTTCAGCGAAGGGTATTTCTTCATGAGTCGTTTGAGATCACGCCTGAATCCGGGATGCTCCATCACTTCCGAACTCTGCTGGAGCTCACGATATCAATCCTCCTCTTCCGGGTAATCCCTGACCGAATACTCGGGGGTTCTGTAGAATACAGTCTCGTAATCGATAGCCTCACCCTCATTCGTGCTCATCCAGGGCACATCACCATGAGAATGATCGCTTATCTGTTTTGAATTCATACCACCTAATTTTCGGAGGACTTCTTCAATAAGATCCAGCTCGCGACCTGTGAGCATAGAAAGGTCAGGTTCACGAAGTGGTAGATACTTTGTTTGAGGATAACTGAAATATTCGGAGCAGACCCTTTCTAGGATTCCTGCCTTCTCCATCTCATCTACCAGCTTCCTGAAATGAGTGGGTGTAGGACCATAGTGATTCCTGATATAGGTAGCCCCAATGAGTTGCTCCTCGTACTTCTCAAAATAATCAAAATCAATGAAATACAGAAGCTTATAAAGAACAGTTTCCCCCATATGCGGCTTTGCTCCGATCCTGGACAGCATAAAAAGGAGTACTTCTTTGAACTTATCGAATCGATTCTGTGGAATACTGATTCTTTGAGCGCTGTTTTCCCTGATCTCCATAACTGATCCACTTTCCACAATACACTCAGGTCTCAGTTCAGGTTTCACTAATTGATCTAAAGTCAGCCCGAATATTTCGGCAACTCTCATGAGTTCAGTTGCAGAAAGCTTCCGCTTGCCATTCTCAATGTTGACTACAGCTGTACGCGACATCCCCATGAGATTTGCGAGATCTTCCTGGGACATTTGCCTGGACTCTCTCAGCAGCTTTACTATCATTCCAAGCTTCACAGAATCCATTTCACCTCCTTCGGAATATGTAATCCATTATTGACAATAATAAGATATGTACGATAATCGCATATGTCAATGTATGATAATTACACATCGTTACCTATCCTGAATACAGAGGAAGACATCAGCTCACTTCGCTCAGAATAGATGAGAATCTACACTTCTCTGGATGGACACTGAAGCCGATGCGTAATCGGCAGGAATTTGGTCATAAGGCGGCAGTACTCCGCATACAGTACATCCCATCCTGCATTCGCATAGGTGTTCGGATTCATCTCGACGTTCTTGCTCACTATCTGCGAACAGACGGCTTCCGAGACGATCTCCGCGATCAGAATCCTGAAGTGTTTTTCATCCTGACCGGGGTAGTCGTCCTTCTTCGACCCAAGATAGCGCTTTATCGAAGGATGCCTGGCAGCAATCTCCAGCACATTCTGTCTCCATTTGTACCTTGAATCGCCCATGTCGGTGTCCTCAATCCTGATCTCAAGACCCGCTCCCAGCGGTTGGAAACTGATCACTTCCGCAGTGGCAACAAACTCGCCGACCCTGGCAGTCATCGTCTCGCTTGCTTCAGTTCCATCAGAGACCAGTGAAAACTTGCATACCGATATGCCCAGAGCAGGTTCGTGTCGTAGAACATGCTGCCCTCTTACTTCGAAAGAGTTACCGGTCAGCTCGATCTCGACATTCGTATCATCGGGAGCCAGATCCAGAGGGGCAAAAAGCTTTATTCTCTTCCTTCCTGCATCAGTCCTCATCCTGTATTGCTTCTTCTGGAACTTCAACTTTGTGATACCCAGGTACCTGTCAGCCTCGCTCCTGAGAACCTCTATCACGCTCGTCGCTGAGATTGCGCCGACCTTAACTTCAACGCCTGTGGTATCTATGGCGTTAAGTGCCTTCACTCCCCAGACTGCCCTCAGAACCTTATCCCGCCTGGGATGCTGTGTAAGCGGACACGACGACCTTTCCGAACAGAGGTCATCCGTCACGC